>JAYUGK010000216.1:0-4727 GCA_043738415.1 Chloroflexota bacterium
GGAACGCTTCGAGGCAACGGTCATGACCAGTGCGTCGCTGCTGATCCACTTGCCGCGCACCACGAATGAGGATCCGAAGCTCCCACCGGGGAGGCGCGAGTCGAAGTTGGTGATGCCGCCGAAGACGCCGCTCGCCGAATCGCGCAGATCGCCCCAGACCCCGTTGAGGTTTGTCAGGACGCCGGTCAGCGGCGCGGCCACGGCTACCGTGGTGAGAATCCAGGCCATGGCGACGCTGGCGATGATGAAGGTGACCCCGCTGCGCATCATCGAGCCGTGGACGTCGGCGTTCTCGGTAACGCGGCGGAGGCGCCAGCTCTCTTCGCGGCTGAGCAGCGACGTCCGCAGCCAGAGCAGCAAGGCCGCCACCGAGAACATCACGATGTAGCCGAACAGGTCGGCAAAGGTGGCCGACATGTTCGCCACCAGGACGGCGCCGACCACCACAATTGCGTCGATCACGCGGTGGTGCCGATAGATCGTGTAGGCAGCAATGAACGCCGTCACCCACATCAGCACCCCGAGGCCGACGGCGTACGGCGACACCTGCGGCGGGTAGCCCGAGTCAAGCACGGTCCTCGTCCAGTCGATCGCCTCGCCGCGAAGCGCCATCAGCCGTCCTGTCTGGCTGAGCGCGGTGAAGTACTCTCCGCCGACCGTCCAGAGCACCACGCCGGCGCCCAGCAACCCGCTCAGGGGCAGCACAGCGACCACGGTCAGCCTGGTCAACCCCAGCAGGGCGCCCGCGATCAGCGCCCAGACAGCCACCGGCGCCAGGAAATCCAGCTTGTCGAACCAGCCGGCCCGCTGTACCGACCAGCACACGCTGAGCAGCATCACGAAGAGCAGGACGAGCGTGAGCCAACCCTCGCGCGGACGCAGATAGCGACGGAAGCGCTCAGGCACGGGTGCGCTCCCGGGCCGCCGGCAGCCCCCGCGACGGGCGCGCGGCGGCTGAGCGGCGGCCGAGCGACATGGCGATATCGTCTCCGGCGCGCAACAGGTGATAACCGATGTCGTACTCGGCCAGGGCATGCCGTACCGCGGCCAGCTCCGCGCGGCTCTCGTCGTCCTCGGCTCCCGCAAAGCTGGCGCGATCGAGCAGCACCGCGATGGTCGCGACTCCCCGGCGGCGGAGCGTGGCAATGGCGCGCACCCACTCCCGGTCGGTCGAGCCGGTGACCAGGCACAGGGTCATGCCGCGTCGCAACTGGGGGAGGGTGCCGATGACCACCTCGGCCAACCGCTGGGACCCGTCGGCCTGGACGTTGGCGAGCAGGTTGAGAATCTTCTGCTCGACGCGCGTGCCGCGGTCAGGGGTGAGCGTCTGCGATCTTCGAGCTGAGGCAGTGATACCGACGGCTCGATTGTCGAGCAGCGTCTGGACGGCGATCGAGGCGGCTGCGCTGATCGCCGTCTCGACCGATGCCTGGTCACCGCTGCCCGCATGCGCCGCACGGTCGAGGTCGAGCAGCAGCCACAAGTCGGCCGTCTGCTCGAGATCAAACTCCTTCACGTACAGCTCGCCGTGCCGCACCGAGCTGAGCCAATGGATCCGGTTGATCGCGTCCCCGTGGACGTAGGGACGGACGGTGCGGACCAACGGGGAGGCCGCTTCGTACCGGCGCCGCGATGGTGCCGTGCCATCCACCGGGGACGGCGGGAGACGCCAGTTGGGCAGGGGGTGGATCTTGGGGAAGACCACGATCCAGGTGGGCCGACCGACCACCATCTCGCTGCTGAACAGTCCGAACGGATCACCGGTCCGCACCCGGAGGGCACCGAGCCGGTAGCTGCCTCGACGGGTCAGGGTCACCTTGGCGATCCACTCGCGGTTGCCCTCGGCCCGCACGCCGAGCGCCCTGCCGGGCAACATGACCGGAAGGGTCGATTCGTTCGAGAGTTCGACCCACGGCTTGTTCCAGCGCGTGTCATTGTCAACGCGGAAGACCGCCTCCAGCAGATCGCCCACCTGGGCATGCGGGTTGCGCACGTGATACCCGGCCCGCAGACCCTGCAGCCCGCGGCGCGCATACCACCACGAGGCGGTCACCAGGATCGCCAGCAGGTACACGAGGAAGAAGAGGAAGTTGATCCCCGTGCTGAACGCGGCGACCACCAGGGCCGTGCCGAGGAAGACTACGCGGAGCTGCCTCGTCACGCTGCCCACCTGGCTGGGTCTTACCGGAGACCGGCTGCCGGGCTGCTGGTGCGCGTCTCGCCGATCGGGACCTGGGCCAGCACCTCGCGCACGATGGCGTCGGGGTCCACCTCGCGAAGCGAGGCCTGGCTCTTGATGATGAGCCGGTGGGCCAGCACCGGCACTGCCAGCTGCTTGATGTCGTCGGGAATCACGTAGTCACGGCCATCGAGCGCGGCCAGCGCCTGGCCCGACCGGTAGAGGTTGATCGACCCGCGCGGCGAAGCGCCCAGGTAGACATCGGGATGCTCGCGCGTCGCCGTGACCAGACGAACGATGTATTCGGCGACCGACTGATCGACATAGACCTCCTTGATCCCTGCCTGCATGTGACGCAGGTCCTCGAGCTCGAGCACCTGGGCCAGTTGCTCGATCGGGTGGTGGCGCTTCTGCTCGTCAAGGATGACGAGCTCCTCCATCGGCTTGGGGTAGCCGAGCCGCAGCCGGAGCATGAAACGGTCCAACTGGGCTTCCGGCAGGGCAAAGGTGCCCTCGTACTCGATCGGGTTCTGGGTGGCGATCACCATGAATGGAGTCGGCATGGGGTGGCTGACCCCATCGATGGTCGCCTGCCGTTCCTCCATGCACTCGAGCAGGGCGCTCTGCGTCTTGGGGGTCGCGCGATTGATCTCGTCCGCCAGCACCACTTGGGCCATGATCGGGCCCGGACGAAACTCGAACTCCTGCGTCTTCTGGTTGAAGATCGACAGGCCGGTCACGTCGGATGGCAGCAGGTCAGGGGTGAACTGGATCCTCCGGAAGGAGCAGCCGATGCTGCGGCTGACTGCCTTGGCCAGCATCGTCTTGCCGACCCCGGGGACATCCTCGATCAGGATGTGCCCCTCGCAGAGCAGCGCCACGAGGGCCATCCGGACCTCGAGATGCTTGCCGACGATGACGCGCTCGACGTTGGCGACGACGCGCTCCGCCGACTCCTGTACGTTCTTCACGGCGGATGGCTTCCCTTCAGCTGTATCGATTCCGACCGGCTCCCCCACCCACAATACCCTTCCCTACCCGACGGTGGTTCGGCGCATGCAGTTCCGCTAGTCTGACGCGCCAGCTCGCAGACGTCGAACGCTCAGCCCTCGGCCAGCAGCTTGAGCCACTCGGCCATCACGGCCCCGCCGATCGGGGCGGCGCGGACCGAACCGTCACCGCTCCCCTCGACGATGACCGCGATGGCGATGGCCGGGGTCGCCCCGTTCTGGGCCGGCGCGAAGCCGATGAACCAGGAGTGCGGCGAGAGTCCGCCACTCCGCTCCGCGGTTCCGGTCTTGCCGGCGGTCGATACGCCGCTGACGCCGTGGCGAGTTACGGCGCCGGCGCCGGCGTAGATCCTGCCGATCTCCCCCTGCACCGCGTCGATCATGGCCGCGCGGACCTGGGCGGCGGCCTGTGACGAGATGGCGCGGTGCCCGCCCTGGCCGCCGTAGGTCTCGAGGACGGTGCTGCTCGGTGCGTCGCCGGGGGACGCGGCATGGGCACGCAGGTCACGCACCACGTACGGCTGCGGCACGACCCCATCGTTCGCCATGGTCGCTGCCACGAGGGCCATCTGGAGAGGGGTGACGTCCACCTGGGCCTGCCCGTAGGCGGCATTGGCCACCTCCACCCGGTCGGCAAACGGTGCACAGTCGCCGTCTGCCCGGGCCGAGACGAATGATGGGTCAACGGTCAGGAAGCGCTGCGTGGTGCCCAGCCGGATTGAGCTGCAGAAGCCGAAGCGGCGGGCGTACTCGAGGTAGCGCTCAGCGCCGAGCTCAAGGCCAACGTGAGCGAAAAAGATATTGCTCGAGACCTGCAGGGCCGGCGAGAGAGCCCAGAGGGCCGGCTGGATCCGGCCCAGGTCATGTTCGTGGACGGTGAATCCATCGATCAGGAATCCCTCTGTCTCTTGCCCCGGCTGATCGGGGAAGCTTGTCTGCGGGGTAATCGCCCCAGCGTCCAGGGCGGCCCCCGCGGTCAGCACCTTCATGATCGATCCAGGCGTGTAGTGACCTTGGCGGACGCGGTCGACGAACGGGTTGTTCGGATCGCCGAGGACCGCGTCCCAGGCGGGCTGCGCGGTCTCGGGGTCGCCGGAAAAGCCCGTCGCGTCGAAGGTGGGCGAGGAGACCATCGCCAGGACGGCACCTGTCGTTGGGTCGAGTGCCACGACGGCGCCCTGGCTGTTGCCCAGCTGCGCAGCCGCGAAATCCTGGAGGCGCTGGTCGATGGTTAGTGTTAGATCCTTTGACCCGGGCCGCCTCGCCAGGATCTGGTCGAGCAGCTCACGCAGCGGATTCGGATCGGCCCGCCCGGTCAGCAGGTCGTCCCAGACGCGCTCCACGCCGGTGGTGCCGTAACGGAGGCTGGCATAGCCGATCACCTGGGCGAACGCCGGATCTCGGTAGGTGCGGCGGCTGGTGCCATCAACCACCACGCTGGAGGCGAGGAGCAGGCCCCGGACGTCGAAGATCGAGCCGCGCTCGGCGCTTCGTCGCGCGGCGATGACCTGCGGATTGTCCTGGCGGGCCGCGAGCTG
>JAYUGK010000217.1:0-1502 GCA_043738415.1 Chloroflexota bacterium
AGTTGGGCCGACGATTTCAGCTTGTCGAGGTATACGACAACAATTCATCGGTCTCAGCCTTTGCCAGGGACGGCTTCCTGCCCACTTACGAGAATCGACAGCTTGCGGTTGACCTGAGGATTGAGTTCACGAGGCGCATCGATATGAAGCTCGGAGGCACCCGCGCCCACAACATCAGCGATGGCGAGATCCGCGTCGTGACCGATTCCGGCGAGGTCGCATTTGCCCTGCGCGATGATCTTGTCTATGACGCGCGCGCCGACGTCGGCATCCGGCTTGGCCGTGCCCGTCTTGCAGGCTTCGTCTCCTACACGACTCGTCATTCGGTCTACTTCTCCGACTTCGGCATCCAGGGGCTCCAGAGCGGCATCCGCCTCGAGTACGCCCCCAGCTCCAAATAGGAACCCCACGACGAATGTCCAGCATTTTCCAGACCAAGACCGTCGACGAACTTCTCGGCGTCCACGGGGCCGCCGGTTCCGGCATGAAGCGAACGCTCACGACGTTCGATCTCGTGATGCTTGGCATCGGCGCGGTCATCGGCGCCGGCATCTTCTCCAGCATCGGCACCGCGGCGGTGGGCGAGGTGGCGCTGGACGGCACCGTCATCCGCTACGGCGCCGGTCCCGCTCTGACCCTGTCGTTCGTGCTTCTCGGCGCCGTCTGTGCGCTGTCGGGTCTTTGCTACGCCGAACTCACCGCGATGATCCCCGTCTCGGGCAGCGCCTACACCTACGCTTACGCGACGCTCGGCGAACTAGTGGCCTGGATCATCGGCTGGGACCTGATTCTCGAATACGCCGTCGGCAACGTGGCCGTGGCCATCGCCTGGTCCGGCTATTTCGCTTCGTTCCTTCGCTTCTTCGGCATCGAAATTCCGTTCTGGCTCTGCCACAGCTACCGGGATGTCGCCTTTTCCTACCCCGAGAGCATGGACAAACTCCCGATCTTTCTGGGACACCACATCGCGATCAATATTCCAGCCATGGTGATCGTCGGTTTGATCACGTGGCTCTTGGTCATCGGGGTCAAGGAAAGCGCCCGGGTCAACAACGTGATGGTGGCGCTCAAGCTTTCGGTGCTGGCTCTGTTCATCGGGGTCGGTTTCTTCTACATCAAGCCCGAGAACTGGATCCCCTTCGCTCCGAACGGCTGGCGGGGCGTGATGAACGGCGCGGCCATAGTGTTCTTCGCCTACATCGGCTTCGACGCTATCTCCACGGCCGCTGAGGAAACCATAGATCCCCAGCGCTCCATGCCCCGCGGAATTCTCTGGTCGCTGGGCATCTGCACCATCATCTACGTGATCGTCGGCGCGGTGGCCACCGGCATTGTTCCCTACGCCCAGCTCAAGGGTTCCGATCCGCTCGCTCGCGCTTTCGAGATGGCGGGCATTGGCTGGGGCCAGGTGATCATTTCGTTCGGCGCCATCGTCTCCATGAGCGCGGTCCTGCTGGTGTTCCAGTACGGCCAGCCCCGCATCTTCTTCGCGATGGCGCGCG
>JAYUGK010000218.1:0-1502 GCA_043738415.1 Chloroflexota bacterium
AGCGGATCGCACCAGCGCGGCCAGGTCGGAGATCTGTCGGTTGCGGTCCTCCAGGGTGCTGGCCAGGCGTCGCTGGACGCCGGACAGCCCATCGTCGCCGGTCGCCCTGCCTTCGTCATTGCCCGATCCCACGCCGCGCTCTGCCAGCTCCACCATCGAGCGTGCCTCGGCGGCGAGCGAGCGGGCTGCCACGACCGAGACGACGGCCGCCCAGATCGCCGCGGCGCCGACGGCGATCAACAGCGCCGTCCCATTGCCGAGGCGGGCGATCCATGCCGGCTCGGCATCTGTCAGCAGGGCGAAGGCAACCAGGGGAGGCAAGACGACGGTCAGCAGAACGGCGAGGAGGCGCAGCGAAGGACGCCCGGCTCCCAACCTCTTACTCCGCCGCCGCGCTGCCGGCCCGGGGCACCGAGACCAGTCGATAGCCGACGCCCCGCTCGGTGAGCAGGAAGCGGGGCCGATCCGGGTCGCTTTCCACCTTCCGGCGCAGGCGCCGGATGGTGACCCACACGTACGACGGATCGGCTCCATCCGATTCTGACCAGACCCGGTTGAGCAGTGTCTCGGTCGGCACGGTGCGATCGATCTGGGCGATCAGCGCGTTGAGCAGGCGCACCTCGGTGGGGGTGAGGGGCAACGAGGTACCGCGCCGGGTCACGCGCCGGCCGACCAGATCGATCTCAAGGTCGCCCGCATCCAGCACGATGCGCGAGCTGCCCGTCGGAGAGCGGAGGAGGACGCGTTGTACGCGCGCCACCAGCTCATCGGGGTCGAACGGCTTGGTGATGTAGTCCTCGGCGTAGTCCTCCAGGGCGCGGACCTTGGCCTCGGAGGCATCGACCGCCGAGAGAACGATGATCGGCAGGTCAGCGATTCGCTTGACCCGGGCGCAGAGCTCGGAGCCGTCCATCCCCGGCATCATCAGGTCGACGATGAGCAACGCGGGCCAGCGCTGCTCCAGCATGGTCAGGGCCTGCGTCCCTGATGAGGCGGTCCGCACTTCATAGCCTTCGCGCGCCATGCGCCGGGCCAGGATCGAGAGAAGCGTGGGGTCGTCATCGACCAGCAGAAGCGCCGGCCGAAGCGCCGGCTGCATGGTCAGATGCCGGTCCCCCCCATGACCGTGATGATTGCCGGCCCCAGGATCACGATGAAGATCGTCGGGAAGATGCAGCCAACCATCGGGAAGAGCATCTTGACCGGGGCCTTGGCGGCCATCTCCTCGGCTCGCTGTCGTCGCTCGATCCGGAGCTGGTTCGACTGGATCTGCAGGACCTTGGCGATCGGCACGCCGAGCTGTTCGGCCTGCACGATGGCACCGATGAAGTTGCTGATCGGTTGGGCGTTGGCCCGCGAGGCCACGTCTCGGAGCGCATCCCGGCGGGTGCGTCCCATGCGGATCTCCGCAAGGGCCTGTCGGAACTCCACGACCAGGGGACCCTCCATCTTCTCGACCACCTTGGCAAGGGCGGCATCGAAGCCAAGTCCTGCCTCGACCG
>JAYUGK010000219.1:0-4684 GCA_043738415.1 Chloroflexota bacterium
ACCTGGACCTGATCGCGATCACCGACCACGAGCGGATCGATGGCGCAGTGCAGGCGCGCGAGCTGCATGCCGCGGGCGACTACCACTTCGAACTGGTCATCGGCGAGGAGATCACGACTCGGCGGGGCCACGTCCTGGCGCTCTTTCTGACCGAGCGAATTCCGGCATTGAGGCCGCTGGAGGAAACGATCGAGCGGATCCACGACCAGGGAGCGATCGCCGTTGCCGCCCATCCGATGGCTCCGCTGACCCCCAGCCTCGGACATCGAAGCCTGATGCGCCTGCACAATGACCCTGATCCAGCCCGGCGGCTCGACGCGATCGAACTGCTCAACCCAAGTGCCGCCGGGCGAGTGCGGCGCCATCACCGGCGGCGACTCAACGAGGAGCTGCTCGAGCTGGCACCGGTCGGCAACTCCGACGCCCACGTCCTGGAGGGGGTCGGCAGCGGGTGGAGCTGGTACCCCGGCGTGAGTGCCGACGACTACCGTGCGGCGATCGCGGCGCGCAGCACCGAGCCCGACGGCGCGTATTGGTCGCACTGGCACAATGTCAGCGTGTATGGGCGCCAATTGATCGCGAAGGCACGGCACGTCCGACACACGCTGCGTCCCACCGGAGAGTGGCGATGACAACGGCCGAGCCAGCGCCGCGGCGTCGCCGATCGAGGGCTCTGCCCGACCGCGCGGGAGCCGAGCGCGGCCCGTTGAAGGTCGGGATCGTGAGCCCGTACGGCTACCCGCACCCTGGTGGGGTGAACGAGCACGTTCGGCACTCGTACGAGGCGATGCGCCGGATGGGCCACGACGTGTGGATCATCACCAGCAAGTACGGCGACGACCGGACCGATGAGGGCCGGGTCATCCGGCTGGGTACCGGCTTCGCCTTCCCGTCGAACGGCAGCATGGGGCGCGTCACGCTCGGCTGGCGCTTCAAGCAGCAAGCGCGTGAGCTGCTCGCCGAACATCGGTTCGACATCCTGCATTTCCACGAGCCATTCGTCCCATTCCTGTCGCCAACCGTGCTGGATCAGTCGGAGACAGTCAACGTGGCCACCTTCCACGCGTTCGGTGGGTTTTCGCCGTCGTACTGGGTCGGCAGGCGGTTCGCCGGGCGGCTTTCGGCCAAGATTCACGGGCGGATCGCGGTCAGTGGCGCGGCGCGACACTTCATCAGCCGGTATTTCCCCGGCGATTATCGGATCATCCCGAACGGGGTCGACCTGGACCGATTCGCCGACGCTGAGCCCTTCGAGGAGCTGCGCGACGGGACCATCAACATCCTCTTCGTCGGGCGCTTTGAGGCGCGCAAGGGCCTGATCCACCTGCTGCGCGCCTACCATCGCCTGCGCAAGCGCCATGTCGATGCGCGGCTGCTGGTGATCGGCAGCGGGCCAAAGCAGCGGGAGTACCGCCGCTACGTTGGTCTGCGCCAGATTCGCGACGTTGAGTTCCTGGGGCGCGTATCGGACGACGACAAGGCGCGCTACTTTGCGTCAGCGGACATCTTCAGCGCGCCTGCCACCGGCCAGGAGAGTTTCGGCATCGTCCTGCTTGAGGCCATGGCGGCCGGCGTGCCGATCGTGGCATCTGACATTCACGGCTACAAGAGCGTGGTACAGCGCGGCGTCCAGGGGCTGCTGGTCGAGCCACGCAACCCGCGCGCTCTGGCAGCTGCGCTGTATGCATTGGCCAACGATGCCGAGCTGCGTCATCGGATGGGCGAGGCGGGGCGTGCCAAGGCGCCCGACTACTCGTGGGACCGGGTCACCGAGCAGATCGTCGAGTATTACCGAGAGGCCCGCGCGGCGGCGCTTGCCTCCGGCCGAGTGTCGGCCCGCTAGAGCGACTTGCGGTAGACGCGCTCCGTGCGCGTCACCCGGAACCCCACCGATTCGTAGACCCCCAGCGCGCCGTGCTCGTTCTCGGCGTCGACCCCCAGGCCTGCGCTGGTCATGCCGGCGTCGCGCAACACTCGCAGGCTCTCCGCTACAAGTGAGCGGCCGATCCCCTGCCGACGCCACGGCCGCCGCACGCCGACCGAGCTGATCCAGCCGCGGAGCATCTCGAGCTCGGTGTTTGCTTCGTGGTCGATCCGGTTCAGCACCTGGCCCACGATCTCGTCCCCCTGCCATGCCACCACCCACAGGCGAATGTCGCGGCGCGGGTCGGCTCGCATCCGTTCGAAGCTTGCCTCGCTGTCGTCGACCGAACCCCAGTGATCGCGGAAGACCTCGATTTCGATCTCCCAGTGGCGCCGCAGATCGCCTTCGCGCGCCGGTCGCAACTCGACCCCGGGGAGGAGGGGCAGGTCGGGGATGTCGTCCATGCCGGGGCGTTCCATCTCGAAGTCGTAGCGCACGATCCCGTAGCCATGCTTCTCCAGCAGAGCCAGGCGCCCCGGGTCGGATTCGTCGGCCCAGCTCTCGAGGCGGCGCTCGACGCCGGTTGGATGGTCGGCGGCGACCTCGGCCTGGCGCTCCTCGACCCAGCGCAGCAGCGCGCTGCCAAGGCCGCGCCGCCTCCAGTCCGGATGCACCTGGCCCCAGACCTCGTAGTTGCGTCCCCCGTCGTTGTCCTGCTCCCAGCCGGCCTGCCCGTACGCCACCACCGCGCCATCAACCTCGGCGAACAGCAGGTCCGCGGGCGGATCGAAGTTGGATGGATGATCCAGCCAGGTCGTGATCTGCGCCGTGGACAGACGGTGCGGAATGCCGTCGGCCGCATAGCCGACATTGACCAGGTCGGCGATAGCCGCATCGTCTGCGGGGCGCTGGAGACTGCGCAGGCGCAGGCCGGGAATCCCCGGGGCATATGGCAGCTCGACCGTCATCGGTCCAGGACCAGCGGCTTGCGGTAGGCGGTCGATCGCAGCTCAACCGCGAAACCCGCGCGCTCGTACACGCCCAGGGCGCCGTTCGGATTGTCGGCGTCGACGCCGAGCCAGGCGCTGGTCATGCCACGCTCCCGCAGCACCTCCAGGCTCCGAGCCACCAGCGCGGCGGCCAGGCCGCGCCTTCGCCACGGGCGGCGCACGAACACACTTTCGAGCAGCCCGCGGCGGCGTTCGAGCAGGGCGTTCTCATTGGGGTCGATCGAGTTGATGACGGCCCCGGCAATCTCGTCGCCGTCCCAGGCGATGACCCAGAGGCTCGGGTCGAAGTTCGGGTCGCCGAGCCACCCCTCGAATGACTCGTCGGATGTGTCGAAGCCGCCCCAGTGGTCGAGGAACGCCTCCACGTCGGCATTGAAGACGCGCCGATAGCCGGCTCGGTCCGTTACCGCCCCGACCACGAGGCCCTCTGGCATCGGCGGCAGGTTGATGTCGTCCAGCGTCGGCCGCACCATTTCGAAGAACCAACGCGCCGGGGCGAACCCGTTTCGCTCAAGCAGCGCGATCGCACCCGGTTGACGGTCCGCGGCCCAGGTACCCACCACTCGGGTCCGCTCGTCGCCCTGCTCGGCTGCCACCTGGTGAGCGCGCGCGATGTTGTGCGCCAGGATGGCGCTGCCGATGCCACGCCGCCGCCACTCGGGGTGAACATAGCCGCGGCTGCGGTGCTCCCGGAGGCCATCGGTGGTATCCACCCAGCCGGAGACACCGTAGGCCACCACCTCTCCGTCCACCTCCGCCACGACCACGTCACGGCTGGCGTCGAAAGCGGGGGATGGGTGGGCGAACCAGTTGCTGATGCCCGCCTCGGAGACCCGCTCGTCGATGCCATCGGCCGCGGCGGCAGCATTGAAGATCCGCACGAATTCGCGCAGGTCGGATGGCAGGTGCCGCCGCAGGATCAGGTCCGCTGGAGTACCCATCACGCCACCTCCATCGGCTTGCGATACGCGGTCGAGCGTCGGTCAACCATGAAGCCGGCCCGCTCATACAGGCCAAGCGCGCCCGACGCGTTGTCGCTGTCGACGCCCAGCATGGCTTCGTTCATCCCCGCCTCGCGCAGGCGCAGCAGGGCCCGCGCCACGATCGCCGCGCCGAGCCCTCGCCGGCGCCATGTTCGCCGGACGAAGACGTTCTCGAGCCAGCCGCGGCGCCGCCCGAACGCCTCGTTGTCGTCGGGGAAGATGGCGTTCGTCACGCCGCCCGCAATTTCATCGCCATCCCAGGCCACGATCCACAGCCGCGGATCCCGGTTCGGCTCGGTGAGCGAATTCTCGAACGCTGCATCGGATGCGTCGAAGCCACCCCAGTGATCCTGGAAAGCCTCGGCGTCGGCATCCCACATCTGCCGCTGGCTGGCTCGATCGAGGCCGATGGGTCGCACCTCCAGCCCTTCGGGCATCGGTGGCAGCTCGACGTCGTCGAGGGTCGGGCGGCGCATGCTGAAGAAGTAGCGCACGGCCTGGTAGCCGGCGCGCTCGAAGAGGCGCTGTTTCTTGACCCGCGAGTCGGGCGCCCACGTCGCGAAATGGCACCGAGGACCGGTGGCCGCGGCGGGGTGCTCGCGAGCGCGCTGTTCCTGCCAGGACAGCAGCCCCCGCCCGATCCCCCGGCCCTGCCACTTCGGGTCGACATAGCCGCCCAGGCGAAACTCGCGCAGACCATCGGTGGTGTCGACCCACGCGACCCAGGCATACCCCACCAGCGCGTCGCCGATCTCGGCCAGCACGACGTCGCTGGACGGATCGAAGCCGTCCGTCCGGTGCCCGAGCCAGTGTTCGAGCTCGGAGAC
>JAYUGK010000220.1:0-12746 GCA_043738415.1 Chloroflexota bacterium
AGCGCGGTCATGCCGTCGGCATTGGTGGCCACGGCTGCCTCCTCGCCAGTGCGGTCGATGATGAATTCGGCAGCGCCCATCTCTCCGCGCGCCGCAAGCCGCACCGACACGAGCTCGCCGGGAAGATCAACCGCGCTGACCACCGGTTCGAGCCGCAGATCGACCATCTCGTGGAGTCCCTCCAGCAACAGCCGCATCCCATCGGCGCCGAGCGGCCGGGTGGTCGTGTGGCGCCGCCATGTCAGGCGCGAGGCGATCCAGCCTGCGTACAGGATCGGGGCCGCGAGCGGCGAGCTGACCCCGGGAGCCACGTCGGCAGCATCCGGGCGCCGATGCGCGCGAGCAGGGCGGCGGTCTGCCGAGGCGACCGCGTAGCGAATCGCGAGCCGGTTCATGTTGGGCAGGTAGCGCCGGAAGCGCGGCGCGTCAAAGAACTGGGCGGTGAGCTCCTGCCACCGGCCCAACCGCCGCCAGGCGAGGTCGCCCACCCCAGTGCGGCGACGGAGCATTCCGAGACGACGGAAGCCGAGCCGCAGGTCGGTGAAGTCGCTGCCATCGACGATGACCCGGTCGCTCATTTCGACGAGCTGATCGAAGATCGGATCGCCGAACGGCGGATTGCCGGGCCACCAGACGTGCGTCGGCAGGTCGTGGATCAGGAGCGGCGCCACGAAGCCCGTCAGGTGTTCCGCCGCCTCCCCGCGAACGGTCAGCACCACCACGTCGTAGCAGACCTGGTCGCCGCCGTCTCGTCCGTCATGGCAGTGGGCGCTGACCGCGGCGTCCAACGGCGGTCCGGCCGCCGACCGATCAGCCACCAGCACGATGACCCGCGATGGATGACGGAACCCGAGCCCCTGCATGGTCGCGACGACCCGATCGGCGGCCGCTGCATCTGGGACAGTGATGATCAGGTTGAGGACCGACGCGCGAGCGTGGGGCAGCCCCTTCTCAATGACCAGCGGCTCCCCGAGGCGACCGGGGCGGGACCAGAGGTCGCCGAGGTGCGCGGCCACGCGACTCACAGTGGTCCCCCGCTCGACCCACGGGGCCGCAACCCGCGACTCCGCCTCGCCGAACCGCATCAGGTGGCGATGCAGCGCCACCGCGTGCTCGGCCGCCTGCGGACGGCTCATGGATGTCGCCAGGTGCGTCCGTCGCGCTGGAGCAGCTCGTCGGCGGCCGCCGGACCCCAGCTGCCGGCCTCGTAGAAACGCAGCGCTCCCCCTTCACCCGACTCCCAGGCGGCCAGGATGGGATCCAGGATCTCCCAAGCGCGCTCAACCTCATCGGCCCGGGTGAAGAGGGAGGCGTCGCCGATCATGCAGTCCAGGATCAGGGTCTCGTAGGCATCTGGCGAATCGACTGCGAAGCTCGATCCGTAGCGGAAGTCCATGTTCACCCCGCGAATCTGCAGTCCGGGCCCGGGCACCTTGGCTCCGAAGCGCAACAGGATCCCCTCGTCGGGCTGGATCCGGATGGCGAGCACATTGGGGTCCATCGGCGGTGTGCCGGCGCGTTCGAACAGTGCCAGCGGGGCCTGCTTGAACTGCACCGCGATCTCGGTCGCGCGCGCCGCGAGGGCCTTGCCGGTGCGCAGGTAGAACGGCACGCCCGCCCAGCGCCAGGATTGGATCGCGAGCTTGAGGGCGGCGTAGGTCTCACGTTGCGAATCGGGCGCCACCTCCGGCTCCCCGCGATAGGCGCCAACCTGCTGTCCGGCGACCCAGCCCGCCTGGTATTGCCCCCGCACCGTGCTGTCGGCTACTTCTCGGTGGGTCATTGGCTTGACCGCGCGCAGGACCTTGAGCTTCTCGTCGCGCAGATCGGATGCCCGGAATTCGATCGGCGGCTCCATGGCGAAGACCGCGAGCAGCTGCAGGGCGTGGTTTTGCACGATGTCGCGCAGCGCGCCGGTCTGGTCGTAGAACTCACCACGCCCCTCGATGCCAACCGTCTCGGCCACCGTGATCTGCACGGAGTCGATATAGCGCCGGTTCCAGATGGGCTCGAAAAGGCCGTTGCCGAAGCGGAAAACGGCCAGGTTCTGAACCGTTTCCTTGCCCAGGTAGTGATCGATCCGGTAGATCTGCTCCTCGTCGAAGACCTGGCGAATCTCGCGGGTCAGCTGGCGGGCGGAGGTGAGGTCGGAGCCGAACGGCTTCTCGACGACGACCCGCGTCCAACCCTTGCGGCCCGCGCCGCGGCGCTCGCCGGTGGCCGCCAGCCCTGCAGCACCCAGCTGGCGCACGATCTCCGGATGGAGGGCCGGCGGGACGGCCAGATAGAAGAGCCGATTGCCCGCGGTTCCCCGGTCCCGGTCGATGCGCGCAAGGCGCTTCGCGAGTGCGGCAAAGGCCGCAGGATCATGGAACTCGCCACGGTGATACTCGACCGTTCTCGCGAACGATTGCCAGATCGAGGGCTTGGCAGGCCGATTGCGGCTGTATTCGTCTACCGCCGCGTGAAGATGCTCGCGGAACGCGTCGTCGGACAGGTCACGCCGCGCGAAGCCAACCACGGTGAACTCCGGGGGCAGAAAGCCGCCGAGCATCAGGTTGTAGAGGGCCGGCGCCAACTTGCGTTCGGTGAGGTCTCCGGTCGCGCCGATGATGACCATGGTGCAGGGCTCTGGGATGCGTTCCAGCCGCAGCCCCTCGCGCAGCGGGTTTGGAGCTGTGGCCCGGGTGCTGCCGTCCCTTCTCACCATCGTCTGACCTACGAGCCGTCGCCAGATGGCTTGACTGGGTGTCCCCCGAACTCGTTGCGCAGCGCGGCCAGCACCCGATCGCTGAAGCTGTCGGGGTCACGCCGGCTGCGCAGCCGCTGCAGGAGGGCAAGCGTGATGATCGGGGCCGGGACGTCGTGCTCGATCGCCTCCGCAACGGTCCAGCGCCCCTCGCCGGAGTCGGCGACCCAGCCGCGAATCCCCTCCAGGTCGCTCCCCTCCTTCGCGAAGGCGTCGCCGGCCAGCTCCAGGAGCCACGAGCGAATGACCGATCCGTGGTTCCACATCCGGGCGACGGCGGCCAGGTCAAGGTCGAACTCCGACGCGTGCAGGATGTCGAACCCTTCCCCGTAGGCCTGCATCAGGCCGTATTCGATGCCGTTGTGAACCATCTTGACGTAGTGTCCGGCGCCGGCCGGGCCGCAGTAGAGATAGCCATCGTTGGGGGCCAGCGAGGCGATCGCCGGCTCGAGACGTTCGAAGACCTCTCGCTTGCCACCGACCATCGCGCAGAAGCCGACCTGCAGCCCCCAGATGCCGCCGCTCACCCCCATGTCGAGGAAGTCGAGCCCGCGAGACGCCAATGCGACGGCGCGTTGCTGGGAGTCGTGGAAATTGCTGTTGCCCGCGTCCACGATCACGTCGCCGGGGGCCAGGACTGCGGCGATCGCCTCGATAAGCTCGGCGGTGGCCGCGCCCGACGGGACGCTGATCAGGACGTGACGGGGCGCGGTCAACCGCGCCGCCAGCGCCTCGAGCGACTCGGCGACGCTGATGGCCCCGGCGTTCTCAGGCTCGGCCGCCAGTTCGGTCGTGACCGCGCTGGTCCGATTCCAGGCGACCACCGGGTGGCCGCTGCGCGCCAGGCGCCGCGCCATGCCGGCGCCGATGCGCCCCAGGCCAGCAATTCCGATCTGCATCTTGGCTCCCATCTTGAATCAGCTGCCCGTGGTTTCCGCGAGTGTCCGGTTGATCATCGCGTCCACGCGCTCGAGACCGTGGGCCGGATCGCTCAGGTGAAGCCGCAGCGCGCGGCGATGCGTGCCTTCCAGCGAGACAAGATCGCCCATCGCCTGGGCAGCGATCAGGGTCCCGAAGGTTTCGGGCCAGCCCGGGATCGGCAGGTCGCGCCGCGGATCGGCGGTCAACTGCAGGAAGATCCCCGTCGCCGGCCCGCCCTTGTGCAACTGGCCGGTCGAGTGCAGGAAGCGCGGGCCGAAGCCGAGCGTGGTCGCCAGCCCTCGTCGATCCCTGATGGCCGACCGCATGCGCCCGAGCCGCTCGGCGGTCGGCTGATCGGCCGGCACGAACGCCTGCAGCGCGATGTAGTCGCCGGTGTGCGCGGAATCGAGCAGCGCACGCACCGCCCCTTCGACGCTGACGGGTTCGTCGCCGAGCGGCGCCGGGTCGAGGTAGGCTGAAATCCCCGGCTCGGCGACCCACGGCGCTGGGGTGGGCAGCGAGCCACTTTGGCGATACGCATCGAGCAGCGCGCGGGTGGCGTCCTTGCTCTGCTGGACGTTTGGCTGGTCGAAGGGGTTGACCCGCAGGACGATGCCGGCGGCCGCCGTGGCCACCTCCCAGCGCACAAACTCGGCGCCAACGTCGTATGGGTCGTTCAATCCGATCTGCTCGACCGGGTGGCCCGCCGCCTGTAGCTCCGCGGCCAGCGCATCGAGCTCCGGGTGTGCCTCGTCAGTAAGGGTCAACAGCACGAAGATGCGGTCCGCGCCGTACGACGTTGCGTGGCCGACTGGCTCACCGACCACCGGTACGATGCCGCGCCCAGCCTTGCCGGTGCTCTCCGCGACCAGTTGCTCCGCCCAGTCGGCAAAACTCGCGAGCCGGGGGGAGGTCAGCAGGGTGAGTTTGTCGCGACCCTGAAGGGCCGCCTCGCCCAGGGTCGCGCCCAGGCGCAGTCCCGGGTTGGTCGCAGCCGGCCGTCGGCAGGCATCGGCCATCTCCTGTGCGCGCTCAAGCAGCCGGCCCAGGTCCACGCCGTGCAACGCCGCGGGGAAGAGCCCGAACGCCGACAGGGCGCTGTAGCGTCCACCGACGGACGGCTCGCCGTCGAGGATCGCCCGAAACCCCTGGGCGCGGGCGAGGTCGGCGAGCGGTGTGCCCGGATCGGTGATCGCCACGAAATCGAGCGCCGGGGCGTGCGCCGACATGGCGGCGTGGAAGGCATTCGGCTCGGTGGTGGTGCCGGACTTGCTGCTCACGCAGAAGAGGGTCCGCGCCGCGTCGGCCCATTGCTGGAAGCCGCGCACCACATCGGGGTGCGTCGAGTCGAGGACCCGCAACTCCAGGCCCCGGTTGCCGGCGAGCGGCGCGCCCGGCGGGTCGCCGAAGAGTCGGGCGAAGAGCTCCGGGGCAAGGCTCGAGCCGCCCATCCCCAGCACCGCGGCCCGGGTATAGCCATCGTCCCGCACCTCGCGGGCGAGACGCTCCAGCTCCGGCGCGCGGCCCTGCATCGAGGCCGGCAGGTCGAGCCAGCCGAGCCATGCGCCGAGCGCCTCGGGAGCGGCGCCCGAAGCGGCCCACAGCGTGGCGTCGCCGGCCCACAGCCGCTCCGCGACGCGGTCGGCTTCCCAGGCCATGAGTCGAGCTTCGACTGCGAGGCGCAGGGGCGAGTTTGCCGGCATCGAGTCGATCACGCCGGAGTGAGTGCCCGTCGGTAGGCCTGGATCGTGGCCATCAGGTCGTCGAAGGACGCGCCAAAGGCCTTCACTCCCTCGCTGATCAACTCGTCGGTGACCGTCGTCATGCTGATCCCCTGGGCTTCGACCGCAGCCAGCTCCATCTTCGCCTGCTCGAGCCTCTGGTCGAGCGTGCGTGCCACCGTCCCGTGGTCCAGGAAGGCGTTGATCGTGTCGGTGGGCAGGGTGTTCACCGTTTCGGGACCGATCAGCTCCTCCACGTACAGGACGTCGCGGTAGGACGGGTTCTTGGTCGAGGTGCTGGCCCACAGGCAGCGCTGCACCCGCGCCCCGGCGGCCCGCAGATCGGCGAACTCGGGCCCATGGAAGATCTCCTGGTAGGCGGCGTAGGCCATCTTGGCGTTGGCGACCGCGGCTTTGCCCCGGGCGGCCAGCGCATCCGGCGTGCCGACAGCCTCGAGCGCCCTGTCAACCTTGCTGTCCACCCGGCTGACGAAGAACGAGGCAACCGACGCAACACGCGACAGGTCCTCGCCACGCTCGGCGCACTGTCTCAGACCGGCCAGGTAGGCGCGAGCCACGTCGCGGTAGACCTCGACGCTGAACATCAGGGTGACATTGACGTTGATCCCCTCGGCGATCGCCGCCTCCACCGCCGGCACACCCGCGGAGGTGGCGGGGATCTTGACGAAGACATTGGGCCGATGGAGCTGCGCCCACAGGTACCTGGCTCGCTCGACGGTCTCCTGGGTATCGTCAGCCAGGTCAGGCTCGACCTCGATCGAGACAAAACCGTCGGCACCGTCGCTCTGGTCATAGACGACCCGCAAGATGTCGGCCGCGTCGCCCACGTCGGCGATCTCAATCGCCTCGAAGATCTCGCGGTCGGGGTGGCCGTGGGCGATCCCGCGCCGAACGAGGTCGTCGTACTGGCCGCTGGCGATCGCCTTGGCGAAGATGGTCGGGTTGCTGGTGAGTCCACGGATCCCCATCGAAACCTGCTCGGCGAGCCGCCCGCTGCTGATCAGCTGGCGGTCGATGAAGTCGATCCATGGGCTCTGGTCCTGCTCGGCGTGCAGGCGCTGCAGTGCGTTCATGCGCGGGTCTCCCGTACGAGCTTGCGAGCCGCAATGACGATGGCGGCCGCGTCGATGCCGGCCAGTGACAGCTGCTCGGCAGGGGTCGCAGAGCCAGGCATGCGGCGCACCGCCAGTTTGACGATCTGTGGGCGTAGCGGATCGTCTGAGAAGACCTCGAGGACGGCGTCCCCCAGCCCGCCCTCCGGCCAGTGGTCCTCGATAGTGATGAGCGCGCCCGTCTCGCTTGCCGCGGAGCGGAGCGTCTCCGCGTCGATCGGCTTGATCGAATAGCAGTCGATCACCCGCGCGCTGATCCCGTCCCCCGCCAGCTGGACGGCCGCGCTCATCGCCTCGTGCAGCGTGATCCCTGCTCCGACTAGGGTGACCTGGTCGGCATCGGTCTGTCGAACGACTCGACTGCCACCGATCTCGAATCGCTCGCCGGCCGCGTAGATGACCGGTGTCTTCTCGCGCGTCGTGCGCAGGTAGACGATCCCGCGCCGATCGGGCATGAGCGCCACCAGGGCAGCCGTCTGGTTAGCGTCCGACGGGTACAGGACCGTGCTGCCGTACACCGCCCGCAGAGATGCCAGGTCTTCGAGCGCCATCTGCGACGGTCCGTCCTCGCCGATGCTGACCCCGGCGTGCGATCCGACCAGGGCGATGTTGGCGCGGCTGATGGCGCCCATCCGCACGAAGTCATAGGCTCGCGACAGGAATGCGGCGAAGGTGGTGGCGAATGGTTTCCAGCCGCGCACCTGGAGGCCGATCGCCGTCGCCACCAGCTGCTGCTCCGCGATGTAGACCTGGAAGAAGCGATCCGGGTGCGATGCGGCGAAGAGCTCGGAGTAGGTGGAATTGCCCACCTCGCCGTCGAGCGCGATCACGTCGCCCCGCGCATCGCCAAGGGCCACCAGCGCATCGCCGTATGCCTTGCGGGTCGACTCCTTTGAACCCAATTCATAGGCCGGCAGCTTGAGCGCACCGTTGGTTGCGAACACATGCGGGAGCGCGCCTCCGCCCGGCTTGGCGACCGTGACGGTGAGGTGGCGGACCCCTCCCAGCTCGGCGATGGCCGCCTCGGGGTCGGCCAGCGGCTTGCCGTGGAACCCATTCCTGTTCGCCACCGCGGCCACGCCATGGCCCTTCTCGGTGCGGGCCAGGATGACGGTGGGGCGGTCGCCGACCGTCAGCGCCTCGGCGTACGCCGCGTCGATCGCCACCGGATCGTGGCCATCGACCTCGATGGCATGCCATCCGAAAGCCCGTGCCCGCCGCGCGTAGGTGTCGAGGTCCCAGCCGTACATCGTCTGGCCGGTCTGCCCGAGCCGATTCACGTCGACGATGGCAGTCAGATTATCGAGCGAGTGGAACGAGGCGGCCTCGAAGGCCTCCCAGATCGAGCCCTCGGCCATCTCCGAGTCGCCGCACAGGCACCAGACCCGATAGGGCAGCCGGTCGAGGCGCTTGCCGGCGAGCGCCACCCCGACCGCGATCGGCAGCCCCTGGCCCAGCGATCCGGTGGCCACGTCGACCCACGGCAGAAGGGGCGTGGGGTGCCCCTGCATTCGGCTGCCCTGCTTGCGGAAGGTGAGCATCTCGTCATCGGAGATCGCGCCCGCTGCCCTGTAGATGGCGTACAGCAGCGGCGAGGCGTGGCCCTTGCTGAAGATCAGGTGGTCGTTGTGCGGGTCCGCCGGTCGGTCGAAGTCGTAGCGGAGGTACTTTGTGGTCAGCACCGCCAGCAGGTCCGCCGCGGACATCGAGCTGGTTGGATGGCCCGACCCTGCCGCAGAGCTGGACCGGATCGAATCGACCCGCAGCTGCGCCGCCAGCTCGGTCCACAGGTCGAGATCGTTCATGTTGGCACCCATGATAGGGACGCCCGGAGTAAACACGAAAGCGGCGCCCTCAATGGACGCCGCCTCCAAGCACAGGACCGACGCGGGGACTAGCCGCGCATCAGCCGGAAGCAGTCGCTGCAGTAGACCGGGCGCGCACCGGTTGGCCGGAAGGGGACCTGCGTCTCCTTGCTGCATCGAGCACAGACCGCGTCGAACATCTCGCGCGGACCGGAGCTGTAGCCGCCGCCCCCGCTGTATCCGCCGCTGCTGGCGCCGTAACTGGAGCCGCCACCACCGCCGCCAGTGGCGCGTCGCTGCGCCCGGCAGGACGAGCAGCGCTTGGGCGCAGAGGTGAACCCCTTCTGCGCGAAGAATTCCTGCTCAGAGGCGGAGAACACGAAATCGATTCCGCAATCCGCGCAGGTGAGCACCTGATCGGTGTAAGCCACGAACGACCCTCCCACATAGAGTTAGCTACTCGGGCGACATCACTCGACGAACACCGGCCACGGGTCTTGCCGCTACCCCGTGAGCCGACGACAACGTGGTGGGAGGGGGAGGGAAGGCTGCTGGCGCCGCTTCTGCTTTGGCCCGATTTGGCGCGAGTATACGCGCACGATTCTCGGACGCAAGAGGGAAGAATCGGTCCGGCGGCTATGCTGCGGGGCATGCGAATCGGAGGCACGCTGATCGGCACCCTGGTCGCCGTGGCCGGGCTGGTGTGGATCGCCCAGGGCCTGAACCTGCCCTTTGCGCCAGGCAGCTTCATGACCGGCGACCGGACCTGGATCGTGCTCGGCGCGGTCGCGGTGGTGGTCGGCGCCAGCCTCGTCGGCTGGGCACTGCAGCAGAGGTAGCGGCTACTCCAGTCGGGCGCCCGCGGCGGCCATCTCGGCCAGGGCCCGCTCGCCATCGCCGGGCACCAGGTCCACGGCTGCCACCGCATCGGTCAGGACAATCGTCTCGAAACCGAGCCGCACCGCATCGAGGGCCGTGGCCCGCACGCAGTAGTCGGTCGCCAGCCCGCAGATCACGACCCTGCCCACGGCCAGTTCGCGGAGGATTGCCTCCAGATCGGTCGGGTGCTCATCGCCAGCGGCGTCGCGCATGGAGAATCCGGAGTAGCCGTCCTCGCCGTGGCTCCCCTTGCGCACGATCGGGCCGACCACCACCAGTGCCGGGTGCAGCTCGGCGCCCCAACTGTCCGCCACGCAGTGCACCGGCCAGATCCCACCGTCCTTCGCGAAGTGCGGCGTCGACGCCGGGTGCCAGTCCTGGGTGAAGACCACCAGCGCCTTGTCGGCGACCGCCCGCTGGATCTCATCGTTGATGCGGTCAATCACCGCATCGCCGCCGGCCACCGACAGGCTGCCTGCCGGATCCGCAAAGTCGTTCTGCAGATCGACCACCACGAGCGATGTGGCCCGGTCGTACCCGACCACGCTACTCGAGCGCCATCGAGGGAACCGGTTCGGATCCTTCAACCCCAGGGCCGATGACCGGCGCAGGCGCGGGTCCGTGATGCGTGCGCAATGGCAGCTCGGGAAGCAGCACCAGCGTCACGAGCGTGGCCACGATGCCGGCCACCACGCCGATCCACAGGGCACTCGCGATGGCCAGGCTGAATGCCTCGTGGAAGCCGGTGACGATGTTCGACACGAACGGCTCAACGGTCGGCCGGAACTGCTCCGGCACGCTGGCCAGGATGCGCGTCCCCAGGTGACCGACCGAGCTGACGTCAGTGCCTACCCCCGACGACGCGAAGCGACCGGCGATCTCGGCCGGAACCCCGGCCGCCGCCATCTGGCGTGGGACCTCGGTCGCCAGCGCCGAGCCGAAGAGGGTGCCGCTGATCGCGAGGCCGACGGTACCGCCGACCTGCCGGAAGAAGGTGAGCGCGCCTGTCGCGGCGCCAAGCTGGGCGAATGGGGCGGCATTCTGGACCACGATCGTGAAGGCCGCCAGGCTCGGACCGATCCCGATCCCGGCGATCACCATCCAGAGCCAGATCTGCGGCAGGCTCGTGTCGCCGCGAAGCTGGGTCATCAGCAGGAGGCCGACCGACAGAAAGGCCATCGAGAGGATGATCAGCACGCGGTAGCGCCCGGTTCGGCTGATCAGCTGCCCGGAAACCACCGAGCTGACGATCAGGCCGGCGAGCAGGGGAAGGATCTGGTAGCCGGCCGCCGTGGCACTCGATTCCAGAACGACCTGGAACCAGCGCGGGATCCAGATGATGGAGCCGAAGAAGCCGAAACCTGCGAGGAAGACGGCGAGCAGCGACACGCTGATCGATCGATTGCGAAACAGGCTCAGCGGCAGGATCGGTTGCAGGGCGCGCGACTCGACCCACAGGAAGACCGTCGCCACGGCCAGCCCCAGCGCGATCAGGCCACCCACCTCCGGGCTGGTCCAGTCCATGGTCTGCTTGTTGGTCAGGCCGATCAGGATCGGCACCAAGGCCGCCGCGAAGAGCGAACTGCCCAGGTAGTCGATGCTGCGGGCTCGCTCCGGGTGCTTGATGGGCGGCAACAGCCGCCAGATGATGACCAGCGCCACCGCGCCGATCGGCAGGTTGACGAAGAAGACCCAGTGCCACCCGACGTTATCGGTCAGGAAGCCGCCCAGCGCCGGACCGATCAGGGCGCTGACGCCGAACACGGCACCGAACAGGCCCTGGTACTTGCCGCGCTCGGCGGGGGTGAAGAGGTCACCGATGACGGCCAGGGCGATCGGGAAGATGGCTCCGGCACCGAGGCCCTGCAGACCGCGCGCCGCGACGAGCTGCCACATCTCCTGTGACAGGCCGGACAGTGCCGACCCGATCAGGAAGAGGCTGACCCCGATCATGACCATCGGTCGGCGCCCGAAAAGGTCGGAGAGCTTGCCGTAGATTGGGCCGCTGATGGTGGCGGTCAGCAGGTAGATGGTGATCACCCAGGTGTAGTAATCGTTGCCGTGCAGCTGGGTCACGATGGTCGGCAGGGCCGTGCCGACGATCGTCTGGTCCAGCGCTGACAGGAACATCGCCAGCAGGATCGCGATCAGGATCTCGGTCCGTGCCCGCGGGTCGACGTGGACCGGGGCGTCGTCCAGGGCCCGGCTGGCCACGCTCATTCCGTAGCTCCTTCTGCGTGCATGCGCTCGAATGCGGCGCGCAGCGCCTGCATCGAGTGGAGCAGCTGACTGCGCTGCTCTTCGTCCAGGTGAGTGAGTGCGCTCGCCATGCGCTGGCGGCGGGAAATGTTGAGCTGGCGCAGCTCGGCGGCGCCCGCTTCGGTGAGGCTGAGGATGACGACCCGGCGATCCTCGGTGTCGTGGGCCCGCGCCACCAGGCCACGCTCTTCCATCCGGGACACGAGCCCCGTGGCGGTCGGCAGGCCGGAGCCGAGCAGCTCGGCCACCCGGCTCATCGGCAGCGGCCCGTGCGCCTCAAGGAAGGTCATCAGGTGGAGGTGCGACATGCTGATCGATCGGGCGTGGCAACGCTCCGCAAAGGCAGCCCGCTCGCCGGCGATGATCGGCTCGAGTTCGTCCATCAACTCGACGGCAACAGTTTGCGGCGCGCGAATATTTCGTGTCACACGAACTATTATGCCGATGCGAAGGATCCCCTGTCAAGCGGGACGGACGCCCCTTGGCTGTCATCTCGGGTTCGGGAGGTGTCTGGCAGAGGCCCCGCTTCAGTAGACGCGGGGCAGGAAGCGCCTGGTCGCCAACCGGTAGGCGGCGTAGTCGGGGTATCGCTCGACCAGCCATGCCTCCTCGCGGCGCGCCTTGGCGTCCATGAACAGGCACAGAAGGACCGCTGCCGCGAAGGCAGGCAGGCTGCGCGTCGCGGTCGCCCAGCCGATGCTGGCCAGCATCAACCCGGCGTAGATCGGGTGGCGAATTCGCGCGTAGATCCCGCTGCGCACCAGGCTGCTGCCCTCGGGCGGCCGCGGTAGCGGGGTCAGATTCGGACCGAGCGCAAGGAAGGCACTGAGCAGCGCCCAGACACCGATCGCCATCTCCGCAATCCCGACCGCCAGAACGGCCTGCTCGAAGGCTCCATCTAGCGTCACCGCCGGAATGTGCTGCACACCAAAGACCGCGATCAGGCCGAGGAGTAGGAACTGCCCGATCACCCATCCCTCACCGCGTGGGCCGAGACCCGGCAGTCGGGTTCCGCTGGAATGATTGCTCATCGGACGACTAGCCCGGCAGCAGGCGGCGGAGCGCGCGGAAGGCGGCCGCCGCAGGCCCTCTGCGGCGACGCAGCCAGGCCGGCTCATTCGAGGTCGCGCGGGGTAGTGGCGCGGCGGGTGGCACTGCGATGGGCGACACGAGCGGAGACACGATGGGCGGCGACACGGGCTCGGGCCGGCTGATCGGGTCGACCGGGACGTCCATCGGCTCAGTCTCGTGCGATGCCTTCGACCACTGCTCTTCACGC
>JAYUGK010000221.1:0-12710 GCA_043738415.1 Chloroflexota bacterium
CAGCCACCGCGTCGGGCGGGGAAACAATCGCGCCCAGTGCGAACGCCGCCGGCCAGCCGATCGCGGGCACCATGGCGTGCACCACCAGCGCCACGACCCCGGTGGTGGCCAGCACCAGGCCAACCGCCAGCAGGCCGATCGGTCGCGCATTGGCGAGCAGCTCCCGCGGCGAGGTGAAGTAGGCCGCGGCGAAGAGGAGCGGGGGCAGGAAAAGCAGGAAGACCAGTTCCGGCGCCAGCTCGATGCGCGGCAGCCCCGGCACGAGCCCCAGGGCGAGACCGCCCAGGGTCATCAGGATGGGGTAGGGGATCCCGATCCGCCGCGCCAGCACGGTGAGCAGCGCCACCAGCAGCAGGAGCGCCAGGACCACTTCGACGGGTTGCACCGCGCAAGCCTAGCGTCGCGTTACACTCCCGGGGTGAGCATCGAGCCGCCCGCCTCGCGCGTCGCCCGCCCGCCCGCCGACTTCCTCTCGACGACGATCCGGGACCTGCCGCCGTCTGGCATCCGTCGCTTCTTCGACATGCTGGCGGAGATGACCGATGTCATCAGCCTGACCATCGGCGAACCCGACTTCACGACTCCAGGACCGATCATCCAGGCAGCGATCGACAGCCTCGAGGCGGGGCAGACCCACTACACCGCCAACGGCGGGATCTACGTGCTGCGCGAGATGATTGCGGCCGACCTGGCGCATCGGTATGGGCTCGACTACGAACCGCGCACGGAGCTGATCATCACGGTAGGGGCCTCTGAGGCGGTGGATGCCACCCTGCGGGCGGTCTGCGACCCCGGCGACGAGGTGATCTACCACGAGCCCTCGTTCGTGGCCTACGCTCCGTGCATCGCGCTGGCTGGCGGCGTGGCAGTCCCGGTCGCGACCAGCGACTCGAACAGCTTCCGGCTCACCGCCGAGATGGTCTCCGTGGCCATCACGCCGCGCACCAAGGTGCTCTTCCTGGGCTACCCAAACAACCCGACCGGCGCTGTGCTGGAGCCCGAGGACCTGGTCGGCATCGCCGACCTTGTGGAGCGGCATGACCTGCTGGTGATCAGCGACGAGATCTACGAGCGGCTGGTCTACGGCGACCATTGCCATGTGCCGTTCTCTTCGCTGCCGGGCATGCGCGAGCGGACGGTGATGATCGGCGGCTTTTCGAAGAGCTACGCCATGACCGGCTGGCGGATCGGCTGGGTGGCCGCCCCGGCGGCCCTGATGGCGGGAATCGCCAAGGTGCACCAGTACGGGATCATGTGCGCCCCGACCGTGGCCCAGTTCGCGGCGATCGAGGCGCTGCGCTCAGGTGAGCCGTTCGTGGTCGAGATGCAGGCCGAGTACGACCGCCGCCGGGTCTTCATGACCCGGCGCCTGAACGAGATGGGGCTGCACTGCTTCGAGCCGAAGGGCGCCTTCTACTGCTTCCCTGATATCAGCAGCACCGGGCTCGATGACGAGGCCTTCGCCCAGGAGCTGCTGCGCGACGAGCGTGTTGCGGTGGTGCCGGGGACCGCATTCGGGCCGTCGGGAGCGGGGCACGTGCGGATTTGCTACGCCACCGCCTACGAGCAGATCGTGGAGGCGCTGGATCGAATCGAGCGCTTCGTGCGGCGCCGCCGCTGACCGAGGCGCCGGACCCGCGCCCGGACCCGCGACGCCACGCGGACGGCTTCTCCGTCACGGCCGAGAAGTACGCCGCCAGCATGGCTCCATCGCTGCGGCTGATCGCGGCCGAGGTGGTGCGCAGTGCCGCCCTGCGGCCCGGTGAGGGGCGTGCTCGATTCGGCACTGGCACTGGCGTCGGCGCTGCGGCCGCGCTGGGAGAGGGCCGGAGCTTGGTGGGCGTGGACGCTGCCCCCGGCATGCTGGCCATCGCGAGTCGCGAGGTCCCGGGCGTGGATTTCGTTGAGGCCGATTTTGGCGCACTGCCCTTCCCCGACTCGTCCTTCGACGTGGTGATGGCGGTTCACGCGCTGCACTTTGCCGATGATCCGGTCGCCGCCCTGACTGAGTGGTGGCTCGTGGTCCCCCTTGGCGGCCGCTTGTCGATCTCGGTGCCAGGTCCCCGCAGCGCCCTCTATCTTCCGATCTTTCACGCCATCTACTGAAGCTACGGGCTGGAGCGGCGGATCGGCATTCCGACCCTGAGCGCGCTAGCGGACCGGGCGCGAGCCGCCGGATAGCGTCGGGTGAAGACCACGGCCGATCCGACCATCGTCATCCGGCTGGCGGATGCGATCGCCTTCGGCCGCTGGATGCGAACCGGCTCACGCTCGGCGGCGGCCCGCAAGCTGAGCGAGCGACGCTTCGTGGCGCTGATCAGCGACCTGCTCGACGTGATGCCGCGAGCGGCGGACGGCTCGCTGGCGATCCCCTTCGGCTCACTCTACCTTTCCGCAATCCGTCCCTAGGTTGCCTTAGTGCGCCTGCTTGATGCAGGCCTCGGCGAACTCCAGCAGGCCACGCTCCGAGCGCTCCGCTACTCCGGCCGAATCGGCCGCCAACTCGGCCTTGGGCTCGTCGATGACCAGGTGCCAGACGGCACGCGCCAGCTGGCCTTCGTCCGCGAGCTGTGCTTCGTTCTGGAGACGGACGCCGCGGACGCTGACCCAGCGGTTCAGCAGTCCATGCAGCAGCCACGGGCCGTTCGGGTCCGAGCCAGCCGGGAAGAAGGAGTAGTCGAGAATTCCCAGGTCGGTCGCCACCAGGATCCGCAGTCGCCCGCTGTCCGGATTGCGGGTGACGTGGCTGGCGTATTCAGTGGCCCCGAGCTTGCCGAGCTGCACCTGCACCAGGCCGCGGACCGGCCCCAGGGCGTCCCATTCACCGATCTTCATGCCGGGCAGGATAGCGACTCCGCCATTCCGCCGATGCGCAGCCATTTACGCGCAGCGTAACTAACGGCCAACTTCGGCCCGATTCGGGCTCGGAACCGACCGATTGGCTCCCAAGCTGGCGCGGGCTTACGCCAGATGCAAGCCGCAGCCAGGTTCGCGAGCTGCTTCGCCGTTACGTGCGCTGGGCACAAACTTCGGAAACCGGGCGCGGCAGGGGCGGGGAAAGGGGGACCCTCGACACTACAATCGGGCCATGGCGGCCGGCACGACACGCACACGGTACGAGACGGTGATCGGCATCGAGGTGCACGCCCAACTGCGGACCGAATCGAAGATGTTCTGCTCCTGTCCGACCGCCGCGCCGCCGGGCGAGCCGAACACCCGCACCTGCCCCGTATGCCTGGGGATGCCCGGCACGCTGCCGGTGATCAACCGACGCGCGGTGGAGCTGGTAATGCTGACCGGTCTGGCACTGGACTGCGAGATCCAGAGCGCGGCGGTCCGCTTCGAGCGCAAGAACTACTTCTATCCGGACCTGCCCAAGGGCTACCAGATCAGCCAGTACGCGTTGCCGCTGTGCGCCAACGGCCGCCTGGCAGTGCCGGTGCCGGCCGAACAGCGAGAGGTGAGCATCGGCATCACCCGGGCGCATCTTGAAGAGGACACCGCGCGGCTTCAGCATGGGGGGCGCGGGTACAGCCTGGTCGACTTCAACCGAGCCGGCGTCCCGCTCATGGAGATCGTCACCGAGCCCGACATCCGCAGCCCCGCCCAGGCGCGCGCCTACGGGGAGACGTTGCGCGACATCCTCCGCTACATCGGCGCCAGCGACGGCGACATGGAGACCGGCTCGATGCGGATCGAGGGCAATGTCAGCCTGAGGCCGATGGGCACGGACACCCTGGGCACCAAGGTCGAAGTCAAGAACCTGAACTCGTTCCGGTCGCTCGAGCGAGCGATGGAGTTCGAAGTGGCACGCCATGCCGAGCTGCTTGAGCGCGGCGAGCGCCTGTTCCAGGAGACGCGCGGCTGGCACGAGACGGAAGGTCGGACTATTAGCCAGCGATCCAAGGAAGAGGCGAATGACTATCGCTATTTCCCCGAGCCCGATCTGCCCCCGCTGCGGCCTTCCCCGGCGTGGGTCGAGCAGCTGCGATCAGGCCTCCCGGAACTACCGGCCGCCCGCCGAACGCGGTACGTCCAGGGGCTCGGGCTGTCGGCGTATGACGCGGGCGTGCTGACCTCAGACCTGGCGCTGGCCGATTACTTCGACGCGGTGGTGGACGCCGGGATCGGCCCCAAGACCGCTGCCAACTGGGTCAGCGGGGAGTTCAGCAGGCTGCTCAACCAGCGTGCGGCGGAGGGGTTGCGCGCCTCGGCGGTGCCGCTGCGGCCGGCGGGGCTCGCCGAGCTGATCGGTGAGGTTGAGGCGGGGCGCCTCTCGGCGGGCAACGCCAAGACGCTGCTGGCCGAGGTCTTCGCCACCGGCGAATCGCCGCGCGCCGTCGCCGGGCGACTGGGCCTCGAGGCGGTGAGCGACACTGGGCTCATCTCACGGGAAGTGGCGTCGGTGCTCGCCGAGTTCCCGTCGCAGGTCGCCGAGTACCGCGCCGGCAAGCAGCAGGTCTATGGCTTCCTGGTGGGCCAGGTCATGAAGCGCACTGCCGGCCGCGCCGACGCGAAGCTGGTCAACGAGGAGCTGCGCCGCCAGCTCGGCGCGTGAGGGCGTGAAGGGGATCGCCGCGGCGGTTGCCGCGGGGCTGGTCCTGGGCGTGGTCAGCAGGCTGATCGACAGCGCCGCCTGGGCGCCCGGCTGGCTCGGCTATGTCTTCTCCCCGTGGTTGGCGGCGGCCTGGCTGGCCGGGCTGTTCAGCGCCTCGACCCGCGACGGCGCGCTCGGCGGCCTTGCCCTGTTGCTGGCGACCGTCGTCGTCTACCTCGCCTCCGCCGGCGCCAGCTCCCTGCCGGGGGCGGTGCTGTACGGGCTGGCCATGTTGGCCGGACCGATCTTCGGCGCGGCCGGCCCCACGTGGCGCGACCGTGGGCGATTGTCGGCGGTGAGCGGGGCACTGGTCGGGGTGGCCGTCATCGGCGAGGGGCTGGCGCTCCAGCTGGTCGTCCATTCGACGCCGGAACGCCTGCTCCTGGCGGGGGAGTCGCTTGTTGGCCTCGGTCTGACGGCTGTCCTGGTGCGCCGAATCGGTGCCTGACGGTCCACCGCCACGGCAGCACGCTGGCCGTTTTGGATCGTGGTCGGGGGCTGCATGGCCCAATCGGTGGCCAGCTCCTGCTCGCTCTGTCGATCCGCAGCGCCCGGCGACCGCCTTCCGGCTTCGTGGCCGCTCGACTACTGATGTGGGCGTTCCTCCTGGGTCGGAGGGGAATCGAGCCCGGTGCTGGCAGCTCCCGGAAGCCGTGTGCCTTCCCATATGACGTGCTCGGGCGTCTCCAGCTGGAACGTCGAATGGGCGATGTCGAAGTCCTCGGAGAGGCATTCGCTCAAATGGTCGAGCAGCGCACCGGGGTTCCCATCGGTATCCATCACGACATGGGCCGACACGATGTTCATGCCGCTGGTGATCGTCCAGGCGTGCAGGTCGTGGACGCCGGTAGCACCGCCCCGGCGCCCAGAAGGCCACCGAGCACCTCCAGATACGCGCCGCGGATCGAGAGGCTCTCGGCCCGGCCGCCGGCGAGCAGGCGCAGCGAGACGAAGTTGGCGGCCAGCGCGCCGAGGGCCATGACGATCACGGGAATGGGTGCAACGTCGGCCGGGTGCAGGAGGCGACGCACCGCCTCCAACAGGATGAACAGCGACACGCCGAGCAGGAGCAGCGCATTGGCCGTGGCGGCCACGATCTCGAGGCGGTACAGACCGTAGCTGCGGGCCGAACTGGGCGGGCGCCAAGCGAGCGTAATCGCCGCCAGCGACAGGGCCATGCCCGAGACGTCGGCGAACACGTGGCCAGCGTCCGCCAGGACCGCGAGCGAGTGGCTGACAAAGAACACCGCGAGCTCGGCGATGAAGATGCCCACGCTGATCCCGAGGCCAAGGGCCAATCGGCTTCGGAAGCGGGAGGCTGCGGTTGTCGGGTGGGCCGCTATCACAAAGTATGGCGGTCGGGATGGGGGTATTCTGATGTCGCGTCGGACACGGGAACGAGGCCCACGCAGCACATGAAGGTCTTGATCATCCTCAACGATCCGCCCTACGGCACCGAACGGTCGTACAACGGATCGCGCCTGGCGCTGGCGCTCGCCAAGACCGAGGGCACCGAGCTGCGCCTCTTCCTGATGGCCGATGCGGTGGCGTGCGCGAAGCCCGGGCAGAAGACGGCTGAGGGCTACCACAACCTCGAGCGCATGCTGCGCGGGCTCGCCGCCAAGAAGATCCCGCTCGGGGCCTGCGGGACCTGCCTGGACGCGCGTGGCCTCGTCGACGCAGACCTGCTGGCGGGCGCGCGTCATTCGTCCATGGCCGAGCTCGCCAGCGGGACCGTCTCGGCGGACAAGGTGGTGACCTTCTGATGGCCGGCCGGACGGTCCTCGTGCTCGGCGGCGGGGTTGGCGGCCTGGTGTCTGCCAACGAGCTGCGCCGCCAGCTCGATCCGCGCGACCGGGTTGTGCTGGTGGAGCGCGAGGCACGCCACCTCTTCCAGCCGTCCCTTCTCTGGCTCATGGTGGGCCGAAGACGGCGCGAGCAGATCGAGCGACCGCTTCGCTCGCTTCTGGCACGGGGAGTGGAGCTCATCGAGGCCGAGGTCCGCACGATCGATCCGCAGGCACGGCAGGTCGAGACGGCGACTGGTGTTCTCTCCGCCGATGCGCTCGTGGTGGCACTCGGCGCCGAGCTCGCCCCCGACGCCGCGGCTGGCTACCAAGACGCCGCCCTGAACTTCTTCTCCCCCGAGGGGGCGGCGGCATGCGCCCGGGCCCTCGAGTCGTTCCGTGGCGGCCGGGTGGTCGTGGCGGTGAGCGCCCTGCCGTACAAGTGCCCGGCCGCCCCATACGAGGCGGCCCTCCTGCTGGACGACGAACTCCGCCGGCGCGGCCTGCGCGATGTGAGTCAGATCGACCTCTTCACGCCGGAACCGCAGCCGATGCCGGTGGCGGGTCCCGTGATGGGCGCTGCGGTCGTCGGGCTGCTCGAGGCGAAGGGGATCCGTTTTCATGGCACGAGCCCCATCGAGCGCTTCCAACCGGCAACAGCCGAGCTGGTGCTCGCCGATGGGACGCGCGCCGGATACGACCTGCTGGCGGCCGTGCCGCCGCACCGCGCTCCTGCCGCGGTGCTCGGCTCTGGTCTCGCCAACGAGGCAGGCTGGATCCCAGTCGAGCGAAGCACACTGCAGACCGCCCATGAACGGGTCTACGCGATCGGCGACGTGACGACGATCACGCTGGCCAACGGAAAACCCCTCCCGCGGGCCGGCGTCTTCGCTCATGCGCAGGCGCACATAGTCGCCCGCGAGATCGCGGCGACCTTCGCCGGCCGCCCGACACCCGCCGGGTTCGATGGCATGGGCTTCTGCTGGGTCGAGGCAGGTGCAGGGCGAGCGGCGTTCGTCGTAGGAGACTTCTATGCGGAGCCCGATCCGGCGCTCGACCTGCGCCAGCCGGGGAGATTCTGGCACGCCGGCAAGGTGCTGTTCGAGCGTGCGTGGATCGGAGCGCCAATCGAGCGGCGCCTCGCACACGCCGGATTGCTTGTGGGTGGCCGTCTGGTCGGCCTCCGCGTGACCGCGTGAAGAACTAGCCAAGGCATGAGCGAATCTTGATGCGGCGCTGATCCCGGCTTGAGCTCACCTCGTCAGACTGAAGCCCGCAGGTGCCATGAGGCAGCGGCAGACGACAAGAGAAACAGGTGCGTGATGATGGGATACGGCTTTGACGGCGGCGCCGTCGGGTGGATATGGATGCTCGGCGGCCTGCTTGTGATGGTCGGCTTCGTGGTTCTGATCGTGTGGGCCGTCGGTGCACTGAGCCGCGGCGGAACGAGCAGCACGAGCAGCGAGCCCGGGCGACCCACGCCGCTCGACATTCTTCGTGAACGATATGCCCGCGGGGAGATTACCCAGCAGGACTTCGAGCAAGCGAAGAAGACGCTGGGCTACTGATCGTGAGCGACCGTCGACTTCCCGCTCTCGGGGCAGGTCTCGTCGCCGCGGGAATAATCCTCATGGCGATCGGGTCCGCGTTCAGCGCCGGACCCCGCTCGCTGTCGGTCCACGCTCCCGGGGGCTTTGGGCCCGGCGGCATGATGGGCTTCGGAGCTGCGGACGGTGGCTCAGCCCCCGGTCCAGGCTCCCCGGGCTTCGTCGCGGGGACAACCTCGGCGCCACGCGTATTGCGGATCATCGCGAGCGGCGTGCTCCGCTTCTTACCGGACATCGTGACCGTGAGCGAGGGCGAAACAATCACCTTTGAGGTCACAACCATGGGCATGACGATCCACGAGTTCATGGTCGGGCCGGCAGCCGATGTAGCGGCCGACAAGGAGGGCACCCGCGAGGTCGCCGACATTGGAATGATGGCGACGAAGTCGCTGACCTACACGTTCAACGGGTTGGGGCCATTCGCCTTCGCCTGCCATGCCGCCGGCCACTACGAGGCCGGCATGAGGGGAATTATCGTCGTCGTGCCCTGAGTGGCCTCACGGGTGATGACCCTGCCTTCGCCCCGCCGGCCACCGCCGATGGCAGCTCGACCCTGCTTGCCCGCCAGCGCCTGCTGAGCGCCGGGTCACTGTATGTCGGTGCCGTGTGGGTCACCGATTTCCTCAGCGGCCTGGGCCTGTTCAGCCTCCTGGCCTGGCTCGGCCCGGATGACCTGGCGACCCGCTTTGCGGCGCGGCTGGCGCGGGTCATGGCGCTCTGGACGGTCAAGGACATCCGGCTTCCCAATTGGGGCCCGGCGATGGCTGCGCCGCTCGCCACTCACGGCTGGATGCACCGTGCGATGGAGCGCGGCGGGCTGGCCGGCATCTGCACCGTCCCGTGCTCCGGAGCGATCTAGCTGGACATTGTGCCCGTCCTCCACGCCTCCGGCGGCAGGGCCACCGGGCTGGCCCTCATGGCCCTCTACAACCTGGCGTGCATCACGCCGCGGGTCGCCCTGCTGGCCGCGGTCAGCAATCGGCGCGTTCTGGGCACGATGGGCCGCTGGAACCGTGCGAATTCGCCCTGGGTCAATGCCGCCATCGCCTTTGCCGTCGTCGCCATGAGCCTCGCTCTGATGATCACGCAGTGGGGTTGACCCGATGGGGCTGTCGGGCAGCCACATCCACTCAAGAACGAGGACGACAAGCGTCGTTCCACCCCAGGCGAGGTAGCCGAGTGCGGCGGGGATACGCGCGCGAACCGTCTCGGGCAGCAGTGCGTTGGCAAGGTCGACGACGGCGGTCATGGCGACGTAGCCGGCAATGACCGCGACGGCGATCAGGCCGCCCAACATCACAACGGTCCTCCGGTTCGGATTCATGCGGCCCCGGCCACCACTGCCGTCATGACCCACACCGGAACGACCACCGCCCGGCCGAAGGACACGCGGTCGAACGGACCGATGTACAACAGCCGGTCGCTGATCCACCACAGGGCGTAGGCGAGCGCCACGACGCCGAAGGGCGCCGCTATCCCGAGTCCGAGCCGAATGGCCTGCCCCGGCACCGGCCCACGATCAGACACCGTGCGAACCAACACTCCCTCCCCAGGTGCTCTGTCAGCTTGGACGCAGCGGCAGGGTCCTGCGTTCCAGCCGTCCTGTCAATGTCCTCGCGGGGAGGACCTCGGGTGTGCGCTCGAGCGTCGCGATGCGATGACCGTGGCTTCTGCGGATCGGCCCGTCCAGCGCGGCGGCCCTAGCGGTCCGGTCGGGATGACTTTGCGATCACCAGATGGCTACATCGGCCAAGTTGGGGAGGTTCGATGCGTGTGCGTGGCTGGATGGTTACCTGGTGAGCGTGCGCGCCACAGATCTGCCTTTCGTCGGCTGTTGTAGCCACGTGATGACTGCGTCGCCGAATCAATCGCAATGGCCGAAGTCAGGTTCCCCGGCGAAGGGTCGCCGCCCCGATCCCAGCCAGGATCAGGCCTGCGCCGGCCAGCTGAACCAGGTCGAGCCGCTCCCCGAGCAGCAAGGCGGCGATTACGGTGCCGGAGATCGGCATCAACAGCAGAAACGGGGCCGCTCGGCCGGCGGGCAGGCGACGCAGGGTGGCGATCACCAGCACGTGCGGCAGGGCCGATGCTGGCAACGCCAGCCACAGCAGCGCCGCCCAACCGGTGACCGATAGCTGGGGCACCAACGCGCCCGGATCCACCACCACCTGCAGGGCGCTGGTGACCACGACGCTCGAGACCAGCAGGTAGAACGCCACGGTCAGCGTCGGCAGCCGATCGCGATCGGCCCAGCGCCGCGCCAGCCCCAGGTAGACGGCGAACGAGAGGGCCGCGCCCAGCGCCACCAGCACCCCAGCCAGCTCAACGTGAGCGCCGCCGGGGCGTGCCAGCAGCGCCAATCCGACGGCCGCCACGCCCAGGGCCACGACCCCCCGACGTCCCAGCGGCTCGCCGAGCAGGAAGGTGGCGACCACCACGGCGAGGAGCGGATAGGTGCCGGCCACGAACGAAGTGATCGAGGCACCGGTCAGGAAGACCGCGAAGTTCATCGTCATCAGGAACAGGGCCCCACCCAACAAAGCCAGCACTGCCAGCCGAAGGCGGTGGCCGGGCGCCGGCCGCAGCCGCCCGAACTCGCCCCGCAACGCGGCAAACAACGCGACCCCGGAGGCTGCGATCAGCGTTCGCCAGGCGGCAGCCCCGAGCGGGGGCATCTCTTCCAGTAGCACCCGTGTGACCGGGAAGGCGCTGCCCCACAGGATCGCCACCAGCGTCATCAGGGCCTCGCCGGGGAGCGCGCGAGGACTGGAGGCGGAACGCATCGGGCTATGCTAGCCGGGTGCCCGTCCCCAGCATGAGTGACCGCGACCCCGCCGAGCTACGCCGCTTCGCGGTCAGCCTGCTGGATGAGACCGATGCCATCGCCCTGCGCCACCTCGCCGGCGGGTTGACGATCACCGAGAAGCGCGACACGACCCTGGTCACCCAGGTCGATACCGAGATCGAGACGCGGCTGCGCGAACGCATCAACGCCGCGTTTCCCAACCACGGCCTGGTGGGTGAGGAGTACGCCGATCAGGTCGGCGACGGGGAGACTCGCTGGATCATCGACCCGGTTGACGGCACCCACAACCTGGTGCGCGGGATCCCGGTGTGGGCCACCCTGATCGCTGTCGAGCGCGCCGGTGAGCTGCTGGCGGCCGCGGTCTCCGCCCCCGCTCTTCACCGTCGATGGCACGCCGGCGCGGGCGCGGGCGCCACCGTACGAGACCTTCTTGGTGAGCGGCCGCTGCGGGTTTCGGGTATCGATCGGCTCGAAGAGGCTCAGGTGGTCTGGTCGGGTCTGCGTCCGCTCGAGGCGGCCGGCTTCGGTCCAGCGGTGCGCGCCATCGCTGCGCAGGCCTGGCGCGACCGGGGATTCGGCGACTTCTGGGGCTACATGCTGGTCGCCGAAGGGGCGGCCGACGCGATGCTGGAGATCGGCCCTACGCTGTGGGACCTGGCGGCGCCGGCGCTGATCGTCAAGGAGGCCGGCGGCAGAATGAGCGACTTTGTCGGCCGCGACTCGTATGCTGGACCGCAGGCGCTGGCCAGCAACGGGCTGGTGCACGATGCCCTGTTGGAGGTGCTGCAAGGATGATCAGCGGTCCGCTGCGGGTGATGCTGGTGGATGACCACGCCCAGGTCCGCTCCGCGGTGCGCCAGGCGCTGAGCGCCCCTGATATCGAGGTCGTGGGTGAGGCCTCGAGCGGTGACGAGGCCCTGCTGATGGCCCCGCAGCTGAACCCCGACGTCCTGCTCCTCGACCTGCGCATGCCCGACATGGATGGCCTGCAACTGCTGCGTGAGCTGGTGCCGCGTCTGCCGGGGACGCGAATCGTCATGCTCACCGTGTCGGAGGACCGGCGCGACGTCTTCGAGGCGATGCGCTGCGGTGCCGCCGGCTACCTGACCAAGGACCTGACGCCCGATGCCCTGCAGCGCTCGATCCGCGGCATCCGCGCCGGCCACCTGCCCATGTCGCGCACCATGGCAGCTGAAGTCATCCACCACCTGACCACCGCCGCGCGGCATTTCCCATCGGCCCCCGGTGAGGGCGACCTCGCCACCTTGAGCCCACGTGAGCGCGAGGTCCTGGGCTGCCTCGCGGATGGCCTGACCGACGCCCAGATTGCCGATCAGCTGGGCCTCGCGCCCCGTGCGGTCGAAGATCATGTCAGGAGCATCCTGGAGAAGCTTGGCGTTCACGACCGGGGTCAGGCGGCACGCGCTCTGCGGGGCCTGGATCGCCAGGAGGCCTGAACCGATGCCGACCCTGACGGTGGGTGATACGCCCATCGCCTACGACGCCGCTGGCAACGGCCCACCGCTCCTGCTGCTGCACGCCGGGATCGTGGACCGGCGCATGTGGGATCCCGTCTGGGAGTCGTTGACCGCGCGCTTTCACGCCGTTCGGCTCGATCTGCGCGGCTTCGGGGAGACGCCCAACCCGTCCGGCTCGCACGCCCATTGGCGCGATGCCGCCGCGCTGCTCGGGGAGTTGGAAATGGGGCCGGTTGATGTCATCGGCATCTCGATGGGGGCCTCTGCGGCCCTGGAGCTGGCCCTCTCGGCGCCCGAGCTGGTTCGTCGCCTGGTGCTGATCGCGCCTGGATTGGCTGGCTGGGACTGGGCGCTCTCGCTGCGCGCTGCCTGGGATGCGGAGGAGGCCGCGTACGGGGCAGGCGACCTCGACGAGGTGGCATGGATCAACGTCCG
>JAYUGK010000222.1:0-4640 GCA_043738415.1 Chloroflexota bacterium
CTGCCGGTTCTGCTCATCGGTGGCTTCATCTTCTTCATGATGCGGCAGGCCCAGGGGACCAACAGCCAGGCTATGAGCTTCGGCAAGAGTCGGGCGCGCATGTTCCTGGGCAACAAGACGGTGACCACCTTTGCCGACGTGGCTGGGGTCGATGAGGCCAAGCAGGAGCTGACCGAGGTGGTCGAGTTCCTCAAGTACCCTGAGAAATTCAACTCGCTCGGCGCGCGGATTCCGCGAGGCGTGCTGCTGGTTGGCCCTCCTGGAACCGGCAAGACGCTCCTCGCACGTGCGGTCGCAGGTGAGGCAGGGGTCCCCTTCTTCAGCATCTCCGGCTCGGAGTTCGTGGAGATGTTCGTGGGCGTCGGCGCGAGCCGGGTCCGCGACCTCTTCGAGCAGGCCAAGCGCAATTCGCCGTGCATCGTGTTCGTGGATGAGATCGACGCGGTCGGGCGCCAGCGCGGCGCCGGCCTGGGCGGCAGCCACGACGAGCGCGAGCAAACCCTCAACCAGATCCTGGTCGAGATGGACGGCTTTGATACGAACACCAACGTGATCGTGGTGGCCGCCACCAACCGGCCCGACGTCCTCGACCCGGCACTCCTGCGCCCTGGCCGCTTTGACCGCCAGGTGGTGCTCGATCGGCCTGACATCAGGGGGCGCCGCGAGATCCTCAACGTCCACATCAAGGGCAAGCCGCTCGACAAGACGGTTGACCTCGACGAGCTCGCGCGTCGCTCTCCGGGATTCTCCGGAGCCGATATCGCCAACCTGGTCAACGAGGCCGCCATCCTGGCCGCGCGCCACAACAAGAAATCGATCGCCATGGGCGACTTCAACGAGGCGATCGACCGGGTGGTGGCCGGGCCCGAGCGACGGAGCCGGATCATCACCCCCGAAGAGAAAGAGATCATCGCCTTCCACGAAGGCGGCCACGCGGTCGTCCAGCGGGTGCTCCCCAAGTGCGACGCGGTGAGCAAGGTGACGATCGTGAGCCGCGGCATGGCACTCGGCTTCACCATGAGCCTTCCCTCGGAAGACCGATACCTCCACAGCAAATCCGAGTTCGAGGACAAGATCGCCGGCATGCTCGGTGGCCACGTTGCCGAGGAGATCGTCTTCGGCGACACCACCACCGGGGCCAGCAATGACATCGAGAAGGCGACCGGCCTGGCTCGGGCCATGGTGACCCAATACGGGATGAGCGAGAAGCTCGGCCCGCTGAGCTTCGGCAAGAAGGACGAGATGATCTTCCTGGGCCGCGAGATCAGCGAGCAGCGCAACTACTCCGACGAGGTGGCCGCCAAGATCGATGCCGAGGTGCGGGAGATCATCGACCGCGCCTACGATCGGGCCAAGGCGGCACTGGTCAGCCATCGCGAGGTGCTCGACAAGCTGGCGGCGCTCCTGATCGAGAAGGAGACGATCGAGAGCGAGGAGTTCGAATCTCTCTTCACCGGAGTGCTGCCACCCCGCGGGACGCGCGGCCCGACGCCACGCAAGATCGCCGCCGACGCAAGCGCCGGAGACGGTACCGCGCTGCCGACCACCGAACCTGCTCGCAAGCGTCGCAGCAAGCCCGCCGCCCAGCCGGCGTAGTCCCTTCGGGTCATTTCGCGGCCTGAGGTCGGGTCGTATACTCGGCTGCGTCGCGCATGGGCACCATGCGCGCCCCGCTCGCGTGTGAGGAGCTGCCTGAACCGATGATCGACGAGCCGCTCTCTGAACCCGGCGCCGAATTGGACGACGCCCTGGCCGGGGCACCCCACCTGACCTCGGTCGCCGAGTGGGCCACCGACCCCGAAGACGAGGGGAAGGGCCCGCGCTCGGCGCTCGATGTGCTGACCGACCTCAACGAGCGAATCGCCTCGGGCAAGGTCGACGAGTTCCAGCCGATCGCCACCGGCTTCGTCCCCCTCGACAAGGCGATCGGCGGTGGACTGCGACCCGGCGAGCTGATGCTGATCGGTGGTGCCCAGGGGTCCGGCAAGACGACGATGGCGCTGCAGATGGCCCGCAACATGGCTGCATCGGGCCAGGCGACCGCGCTCTATGTCTGCTTCGAGCACGAAGAGGAGTACCTGATTCAGCGGCTGATCGCCATGGAGTCGGCACTCAGCCTGCTCCCCGCCAAGAGGGGTGCAGTCAAGATCCAGGACGTCAAGAAAGAGGTCCTGCAGAGCTACGCGGCGGCGGTCGAGGCCGGCGAGCGGGCCAAGCTCGGTACGAACCCGCGGCTGCGCCCCGCCCTCGAGCGGATCGCGCGATACGGCGGCAACCTGTTCCTGATGCGCGGCACGGTCTTGGGCTCAACGATCGACCAGCTGCGCGACCTGGTCAAGAAGCACCGCGGCGACGGTCGCCGACTGGTCCTCTTCATCGACTACCTGCAGAAGGTCCCGGTCTTCCCCGAACCGACAGATGAGGCGGAGAAGGTCACGCGCGCAGTTGGTGGCCTGAAGGACATCGCCCTGGCGCTCGAGGTCCCGGTGGTGGCCATCGTGGCGGCCGATCGCGAGGGTCTCAAGGCGAAGCGGCTGCGCAACCATCACCTGCGCGGCAGCAGCGCCATCAACTACGAGAGCGACATCATCTTGATCCTGAACGACAAGTACCACATCGTGGCCAAGGTGAACATCGAGTTCAACCCCTACCAGGCGCAGCGCTACCGCGACTGGGTGGTGGCCACCATCGAGAAGAACCGCGGCGGCCAGGACAACCTGGACCTCGAGTACGAGAAGCTCTTCGAATACAGCTGCTTCGACCCAACTGGACGTCAGACGGCCGAAAAGCTGATCGAAGAGCGACTCTTCAACGACTGACCTCGACGCACCTCGCCATGCCGCCGATCGATCCGTACCACGTGCTGCAGGTCCTGCCGACCGCGGAGCCAGAGGTGCTGAATGCCGCATTCCGCGCGCTGGCCATGAAGTACCACCCCGACCGGGAGCCCGGCCAGCACGCTGCGCGCCGCATGGCCGAGCTGAACGCCGCATGGGAGCTGGTCCGCGATCCAGAGTCTCGCGAAGCGTTCGACCGCGGCCGCCGTCGGGCCGCCGCTGCACCGGGCACGACCGCGCAAGGTAGAGCCTCGGCGCCCAATAGCGGGGGAACTGGCACGCGGCTCAACTTCGGGAGGTATGCCGGCTGGCGCCTCATCGACCTGGCCCGCCACGACACGGAGTACCTCATCTGGCTGGCCGGCCACGCGTCGGGCAAGCCGTACCGCCACGAGATCAGCGAGTTGCTCCGTGAGCGCGGGATCGTCGCCGCCTGACGCCCTCTGACCGCCGTTTCGGCGACTCCGGCGCGTCGCGGCCCGACGCGGTAGGCTTTGCCCACATGAACCTGCGCGCCGTCTTCCTGGATATCGGGGACACGGTGATGCGCCCGAATCCATCGTGGGAGCACGTCTACGCCATCGGCCTCGAAGAGTACGGCGTCCCTGTCGAGATCGAGACCCTCCGAAGCGCGCTGCGGCGCGCCTATCACCACGGCGGCTCGGGCTTCGCGGGCGGCTTCGATCCCACTGAGGAGGGCTCGTTCCGGCGAACCCTGCAACTCGATCGGGCCGCACTGGCGGAGATCGGGATCGGACCCCTGCCGGAGGCGTTCTTCCGCCGGCTGTCGGAGCTGTTCATGGTCACCGGCAATTGGCACGTCTTTCCCGATGTTGTTCCGGCCCTGGAAGAGCTGAAGGCGCGCGGACTGCTGATCGGTGCGGTCAGCAACTGGGTCTGGCAGCTGCCGGAGTTGCTCGACGCGTTGAACCTCGCATCGCACTTCGATTTTGTTGCCGCAAGCGCACGAATCGGCTTCGACAAGCCGCACCGGGAGATCTTCCGATGGGCGCTCGAGCAGGCGCACGCCGAGCCGGACGAGGTGATCCACGTGGGCGACCACCTGGACGCCGATGTGCAGGGGGCGCTCGGCACCGGCATCGAGCCGGTCCTGATAGATCGGTGGCAGCGCTTCACCGTCGCCGATCTGCCGCCCAGCACGAATCTGATCCGGAGCCTCGCCGACCTGATCCCGATCGTCGACGCGCGGCTCCTCGCGCGGACCGGAGCCTAAGATGGACGAGCGCTGGCGCTGTTTTGTGGCCGTGCCGATCGGGGAGATGCTGCGCGGCGAGCTGGCGGTCGCGGTGGACGCCCTGCGAGCCAGCGCGCCGGCCGAGGTCGACGAGCTGCGATGGACCGAGCCGGAGGGGTGGCATCTGACGCTGGCCTTCCTTGGGCCGATCTCGCCGGATGCTGTGCCCACCCTGGCCGCCTCGATGACCGGCGTGGCGGTCACCCACCCGCCGTTTGCGGTGCCGACCGGCGGGCTGGGCGCCTTCCCGTCGCGTCGCGATGTTCGTGTGCTGTGGTACGGCGTCACCGATCGCTCGCGTCGCCTCGCCGAGCTGGCGGTCGAGGTTCGCAACGCGGTCGGGCTCGAGGCATCGGCGCCATTCCGGGCGCATCTGACCCTGGCGCGAGCTCGCGGCGACCGTGGCAGCCCGCTGGCCCCGGTCATCCGGGACGCTGTCTTCCCGACCGGCGTGCTCAACGTGGATCGGCTGGTGCTGTTCCGCGGCCACCTGGGGGCCGGCCCGCCCCGCTACGAATCGCTGGTTGAAGCAGCGCTTGCCGCTCCCG
>JAYUGK010000223.1:0-4625 GCA_043738415.1 Chloroflexota bacterium
GCGGTGGCATGGGCCTCGGCCCGTTGACGGGCGGGACGCGAAGCCGCGCCGCCCAGGTCGCCGAAGTCGAAGTCCTGCTCGAACTGGCCCGGCGCGGCGCGACCGGCCGCGGGCTGCGCCCCGCCACCACCGAAAAAGGCCCGGAAGAAGTCGCTGAAGCCTCCCAGGTCCTCAGCGTTGACCTGGCGCGTTTCCCAACGCATGCCGCCGGGCGCTCCGCTGAAGCCGGCCCAATCGGTCCCGCCTCCGCCGAACCCGGTGTTGGCGTAGGCCTGCCAGTTCGCGCCCAGTTCGTCGTAATGGCGACGCTGCTCCGTGTCCGAAAGGACCTTGTGTGCCTCGTTCGCCTCCTTGAAGCGACGCTCGGCCTCCGGGTTGTCGGGGTTTCGGTCCGGATGGAGCTCACGCGCCAGGCGGCGGTAGGCCTTCTTGATCTCGGCCTGCGTCGCCGTTTTCGGCACGCCCAGGACCGCGTAGTAGTCCTTGTATTCCATGCGTCAACGCCCCCGCTGATGGACCGATCAGGCGGTCCCGGCCGGCGGCTGCTCGATCGGGATCTCCGGCGTGGCCGGGATCGGAAGCGACGGGGTCTTGCGTGGGCGCCGCGGCGTGCGTGGCGCGACCCGCTGTTGCCGTGCGGCGCGCTCGGCCTTGATCCGGGCGGCCGGCCGTGGTGCATCGATCAGCGCCTCGGCCAGCACCTGGTCCATCGTCTCGACCCCCACGATCCGGAGCTGGCTGCGCACCTCCTCCGGTATGTCGATCAGGTCCTTCTCGTTGCGCTTGGGAATGAGCACCGTCTTGACCCCGGCGAGGTGGGCTGCCAGCAGCTTGCTCTTCAACCCGCCGATCGGTAGCACGCGCCCGCGCAGGGTGATCTCGCCGGTCATCGCCAGGTCGCGCCGCACCGGTCGTCCGGTGAGCAGGCTGGCCACCGCGGTCACCATGGTGACCCCGGCCGACGGACCGTCCTTGGGAGTCGCTCCGGCGGGCACGTGGATGTGCAGGGTCTGCTTCTCGAAGATCGACGGGTCGATCCCGAGCTCCCTGGTGCGGGCGCGGATGTACGACAGGCCGGCTCGCGCTGACTCCTTCATGACGTCGCCGAGCTGGCCGGTCAGGATGAACTCGTCCTTCCCCTCCATCTTGGTCGCCTCGACCTGCACGATGTCGCCGCCGGCATCGCTGACCACCAGCCCGGTGGCCATCCCGATCTGGTCTTCGTCATCGAGCTCGCCGTAGTCGAATCGGGCTGGCCCCAGGAAGGTCTCCAGCTCCTCCGGCTGCACGACCACCTTGACCGACGCATCGCCGGCAACCTTGCGCGCGACCTTGCGCGCGATGTTCGCGATCTCGCGCTCCAGGTTGCGGACGCCAGCCTCATGGGTGAAGGCCTGGATCAGGCGCACCAGCGCCGGCTCAGTGATCTGAAGCTGCTCGGCGGTCAGGCCGTGGTTCTCCAGCTGCTTGGGCATCAGGAAGCGCTCCGCGATGCGCAGCCGCTCCATCTGGGTGTAGCCGGGCAGAGGGATGATCTCCATCCGGTCGCGCAACGCAGCCGGGATGGTATCGACCATGTTGGCGGTGGCGATGAAGAGCACCCGCGACAGGTCGAAGGGCACCTCCAGGTAGTTGTCCTGGAAGGTGTTGTTCTGCTCCGGGTCGAGCACCTCCAGCAGTGCCGAGCTCGGGTCACCACGGAAGTCCATCCCAACCTTGTCGATCTCGTCGAGCATGAAGACCGGATTGGCCGAGCCGGCGGTCTTGATGCTCTGGATGACCCGTCCGGGAAGCGCGCCGATATAGGTCCGCCGATGTCCGCGGATCTCCGCCTCGTCGTGGATCCCGCCCAGGCTCATGCGCACGAATTTTCGGCCCATGGCCCGCGCAATGCTCTTGCCGAGGCTCGTCTTGCCGACGCCGGGAGGCCCGACAAAGAGGAGGATCGGGCTGCGGATCTTGTCGGCCAGCTTGCGCACGGCCATGTACTCGAGGATCCGCTCCTTGGGCTTCTCGAGGCCGTAATGATCCTCGTGGAGCACCTTCTCCGATTCGTCGAGGTCCAGGTTGTCATCGGTCTGGACGCCCCACGGGAGGCTGACCAGCCAGTCGACGTAGGTGCGAATGACGCCCTGCTCGGGGGAGGCGCTGGGGATGCGGGCGAGCCGATCGACTTCCTTGAGGGCCTTCTCCTTGACCTCAGCGGGCATGGCCGACTCCTCGACCTTGCTCCGCAATTCGCCCGCCTCGGCGACCGCCGGGTCATCCTCGCCGAGCTCTTTCTGGATTGCCTTCATCTGCTCGCGCAGGATGTATTCGCGCTGGGTCTTGTCCATCTCGGACTTGACCTCGCTCTGGATCCTGCCCTTGAGCTCGAGAACCTCGATCTGCTTGGCCAGGAATCCGCTGACCAGCCGCAGCCGCTCCGCCACGTCGATGGTCTCCAGCAGCTGCTGTCGCAGCTCGGTGGTCATGTCGGGGCTATAGGCGCTCATGTCGGCCAGCAGCCCGCCATCGCCGATATTGCGGGCGGCCACTGCCACCTCGGGCGGGACCGACGCGCCGGCGGTCACGTACTGCTCGATCTGTCCCTGCACCGAGGCCATCAGCGCCTCGATCTCGAGAGTCTTGGGCTGGTCGTCGGGGATCAGCTCGACCCGCGCTTCGAGGTGGGGATCGGTCTGCACCAGGTCGAGCAGCCGGATGCGGCGCTGCCCCTGGACGATGGCGCGCACGGTGCCGTCCTGCAGCCGGATCACCTGGGCGATCTTGGCCAGGGTGCCAATCGTGTGCAGCTCGTCGACCGAGGTCACCTCCTCGGTCTCGCCGGATCGCTGGGTGATCAGCACTACCGGCTGGGAGGTGCGCACGGCACGATCGAGCGCCTTCACGCTTCGGTCGCGGCCGACCTGCAGCGGGACGATCATCTCCGGAAAGATGACCGTGTCACGCAGCGCGACGAGAGGAAGTACCTGGATCTGCTCGACCTCGGTCTCGCCCTCGGTGCTGTCGGGGAGCTTTTCAACCATTGTCAGTCACGTGTCCCTTCGTTCGAGGCGACCGCCGGTTCCGGCTCGTTCTCCTCGACGTATCGCTCGACATCACCTTCATCGAACAGGTCGTAGACGCGGATCTTGCCCAGCGCCTCGAGCTGAAAGATGACCTTGACGCCCGCCAGGTTGACCCCCTGGCGCCGGGTTAGAAAGCGGATGATACGCACCCGCCGGATATCTGCCTCCGAGTACAGGCGGAGGTTGTTACGCCGATGTGGACAGAGGAGGCCCTCCTCCTCGTAGATTCGCAGCGTGCGCGGGTGCACCGACGCCAGCTCAGCAGCGATGCTGATGAAGTAGCGTGGTCGCAGGGGATCGCGCAGCGAGCTCATGCGGTGGGCTTGAGTCCTTTATGAATGAACTGGATTAGACGGGTCGTTACCATAATCATTGACAATGCCATTGTCAAGAGAGTTGACGCCCGCTTCGTCGCCTCAGCCGATCGCGCCGCGGAGGTCAGCCGCTCGCTGCCCCGCCGCCGCCCCGCTCACTCGCCGATCAGCACGTTGCGCAGCTCGGGTTCGCGCTCGGCCGATGTAACCGCCAGCAGCTTGTCGCCGGCTCGCAACACGGTATCGGGTTTCACAGCGATGGCGCGGCTATCACGTACGATGACGGCCACCGTGCTCCCCTCGGGCAACTGCACATCGCGCAGCGCCAGGCCGATTACAGGCGAGGTGGCATCAATCTGCGCCTCGACGATCTGCACCTCGCCGCCTTCCAGGTCTGCCAGGTGCAGCAGGTCGTGGATCGGGATCTCGTGTTCGATCACCCCGAGGATGCTGCGGGTCGGGCTGACCGTCTCGTCGATCGCCAGCCGGCGGAAGAGCGCCTCATTCTTGGGATTGTTGACCCGCGCGATGGCGCGCGGCACGTTGAAGCGCATCTTGGCCACCTGGCAGGCGACCAGGTTGTCCTCGTCGTCGCCGGTGACCGCCGCCACCACGTCGGCCCGGCCCATCCCCGCCTCGGCCTGGTAGCGCCCTTCACAGCCGTCATTGGGGACCACGATGCTGCCAAGCTCATCCGCAATCGTTCGAGCGCGAGCGGGGTCCTTCTCGATCATGACCACCTCGTGTCCGGCCGCCAGCAGCTCCTTCGTCAGGTAGTAGCCGACGTTGCCGCCACCGATCACCACCACGTACATGTTCAGCTCCCTTCCTGGGAGGTGGCCGCCTCGGGGGCTGCCGCCGCCCGCGAGCCGGGAGGCGGCACCCCCTGGCGCGGCTCTGCAGTTGGCGCCTGCACGGCCCCGTTGGTGGCCTCGGCACCCTCCGTCGCAGCCAGCACCAACGCGTCGGCGAGCAGCACGGTGCGGCATATGGTCTCAAGGCCAAGGGTCCGATACGCCTCCGCTCGGACCGGATCGTTGATCTTTGCGATGACTCGCGGGATGCCAAACAGATGCTTGCCGAGCTGGGCCGCCAGCGTGTTGCGATTGTCGCCCTCGGTGAGCGCCATCAGCAGATCGGCCAGGTCTGCACCGGCGCCACGCAGGATGTCCTCGTCGGTCCCGCTGCCCCGGACGGTGACTCCGCCGAAGGTGCCCGGCAATCGGTTGAAGGCCCGCTG
>JAYUGK010000224.1:0-4621 GCA_043738415.1 Chloroflexota bacterium
GGTGCGGAATCGGCCGCCGAACTGCGAGATGACCGGTCGGAAGAGGAGCCGCTTCAGGAAACGGGGGAGGTGTGGCGCGATGCGGTGCAGCTTCTCGAAGCTGGCGCGCTTGCCGGAGGCATCCACCCTGCGGGCGATCGCGGAGTCGAGCAGCTTGAGACCTGCCGGCACGACCAGCAGCATGGTGACCCGGAACTCGCGGAAGGTGCGCATCAGCACCGCCGGCTGTCGGCTGACCGGGTAGACGATCGAGGCGCCGGCCAGGAAGGGGGTGATCAGCCCGCAGGTCTGCTCGAACATGTGCGAGAGCGGCAGGATCGAGAGCAGTCGCTCATCGGGCTTGAACGGGAAGACCTTGCGCAGGGCGGTTGCGTTGGCCACCAGGTTGGCATGGGTCAGCATGGCGCCCTTCGGATCGCCGGTTGTGCCGGAGGTGAAGACCACCTCGACCAGGTCGTCCGAGCCCAGCTCGGGCGTTGGAAGCGGTGCGGCATCGCGGGCACGGTCGGGGAGCGACTCGATGAGCACCACCGGCAGCTTCAGCTCTGCGGCCAGCGGCGCCGTCTGGGTCGAGGCCAGCACCAGCTTGGCGCGCGTGCGCTGCGCGATCTTGGCCACGAAGTCGGGTTGGCTGCGGACGTCGAGCGGCACCAGCACGATGCCGGCGAAGAGGGCTCCAAAGAAGCCGATCGCCCACTCGGGCCGATTGACTCCCCAGATCAGGACCCGATCGCCCCGCTCCAGCCCCTGGTCGACGAGCACGCGCGCCACCCGCGGGGCCAATTCGGCGAGGTCGCGGTAGCTCCAGATGCGCGTGCGAAAGCCAGGCTTGATGAGCAGCGCGGGGCGCTCACCGTAACGTTCGGCCGCCTCGCGCAGCAGATCGACCAGGGTCTCGGCCATGCTGCCCGCCTTCCTGTCGTGATTGTGGCGCAGCCCACTGTTGCGAGGCAACGGCGAAATCGGCTCAGGCGGTCGCTCGTCTGGCGAGTGCGGCCAGCGTCCGGTTCGCCTCGGCCCGCCACGGCGGATAGTGGCTGAAGACGATGGTTTCCACGTCCAGCTCCGCCATGCGCGACACGCTGGCCATGGCCAGCGGCAGATCCTCGCTGAAGACCGAGCTGGCAAAGGTCACTTTGCCGCGGATCACCTGCAGCGTGTCCCCCACGAAGAGCAGCTTGTGGCTTGGCGCGTAGAGGCAGATGCTGCCCGGGGTGTGGCCGGGGGTGTGCACCACCTGCAGCCCGCCCATGATTGGCAGCAACTGGCCATCCTCCACCGGGGTCGCCTCGCCGGGGTGCCGCGTGAAGTAGGCGATCAGCTGGCCGCGGTTGCGATTGGCGACCGCGTCGCGCAGGGTCACCTTCAGCCCGGCCAGGTCGGCCGGATGCATCAGGATCTCGACCTCGCGCTCATCGGCGATCTCGCGCACCCCGCCGATGTGGTCCGGATGCGCGTGGGTGCAGATGATCCGGGTCAGGTCGCCCATCGATCGGCCCAGGCGGGCCACCTCCCGCGCCACTCGCTTGCCCGACCCGACCAGCCCCGCGTCGATCAGCGTCAGCTGCGGCTCGTCGACGAGGTAGGCGTACACGTTCAACAGCCGAATCGTATGCACGCCGGCGACGATCTCCACCCGCTATTCCTCGTCGAGCAGGAGCTGTCGGTAGGAGTCGTAGCGCGCCTCGCTGATCTGCCCCGCGGCGAGCGCCGTGCGCACCGCGCAGCGCGGCTCGCTCAGATGACGGCAATCGTTGAAGCCGCAACCGGCCAGGAAGGGTCGCATCTCCGGGAAGCACCCCGCCAGCTCGCTCTCCGGGATGCGCCACAGGCCAAGCTCGCGCAGCCCCGGGGTGTCGGCCACGTAGCCGCCGGTCGTCAGCGGGTGCAGCTCCGCCATGGTGGTGGTGTGCTGCCCCTTGTGGACCGCCTCGCTCACCGCACCTGTGGCGATGCGTAGGCCGGGCTGAATGGCATTGAGCAGCGTGGACTTGCCGACCCCGGACGGACCGGTCACCACGCTGACCCGACCGGCAAGAGAATCGGCCAGCTCCTCGATGCCGATCCCTTCGCGGGCCGAGACGTAGTGCACCTGATAGCCGATCGTCTCGTAGCCGGCAAAGATGGCGCGCGCCGCCTCGAGGCCGACCAGGTCGACCTTGTTGGCGACCACCGTCGCGGCCACCTCGTTGTACTCGGCCACCACCAGGAATCGGTCAACCATGCGCAGGTGCGGCATCGGGTCGGCGCACGCGAAGACGACCATCACCTGGTCCACGTTCGCCACCAGCAGGTCTTCCTGCCAGGTGCCACGCGGTCCAGGCTGCCGCCGCGAGAAGCGCGACACGCGCGGCGCAACAGCTTCAATCATCCCTTCGCCATCGGGCTGCAGGGCGACGGTCACCACGTCGCCGATGACCACCAGCGCGGCAGAACGGCGCTCCTGCTTCAGGCGGCCGCGGAGATGGCATTCGATCAGGCGCCGATCGTCGGTCTGGACGGTGTAGAAGCCGCTCCGCGCGCGCAGCACGATTCCGGAGAGCTCGGTCTGGGCCGCGACTGGCGCGGCCGGGGCAGAGGCAAGGTTCAAGGATGCGTCTCCACTCGATGAGGTCGAAGGTGGGCGGTGGAGCGCGCCCTACGCGCGATCAGGGCCGCGCTGCGGTCCCGTGCAGGCGTGGGCGCGCGATCGCGATGGTGGTCATCGGTGCGGCTCCTCTCGTCTGCGTGCGTACGTCTGGGCCGACGGTAGCCATGCGAGCGCGCCGTGTCAACGCTCGATGCGCACAGAAGAGGAGGTCGCTCAATCCCAACTAGCGGCCCGAGTAGTACTGGTTTCTCATTCCGGTGTGGGCCGGTGTGCGACAGAGTTGTCAGGTCGGGGGCAGTAATACCAACTCGGAGCGACTACATTGAAACGTATTGTGGGTGCCGTTCTCGCGGGTCTGATGACCTTCGGCCTCGTCTTCGGACTGGCCGCGAGCCTCAACCTGACCAGCGACAGTCTCGGATCTGCGACCACGACGGTTGCCGCCTGCCAGGCGGGCGCGCTCAATGCGACCTACACATCAGCCTACTCGGCCGCTGCGCCGGGGCCGGGGTACACCGTCGGCACCGTGACCATCACCGGAATGGCGGCCACCTGCTTCAGCAAGCCCTACCGGGTCACGCTGTCCGGGGCCGCAGGCGTCTCACTCGGCGAGGCGACCGGGACGACGCCGGGTGTCGGCACCACGATTGTAGTGACCTTCGCCCCCGTCGTTAACGCAGCCTCGGTCACGGCCATCAACGTCGTAATCAGCGGCTAACGCCGACCATGAGGCAGGCGGCCAGCAGGGCCGTCTGCCTGAGGCGGACCGTTGGGAAGAGACCAATGAAGGCCTGGCGACGGACGGTCGTGGGCGTCCTTCTTGCGACGGCGACGGGCGCAGCCATTGGCGTCGCGGCGTCCCTCAGCTTCGCATCGGGCACGCTGGGTGCGGCAAGAACTACAACGCCACGGTGCACCACCGCCGGCCTCACCGTTTTCCAGAACCTCTCCGCCGGCACGGTGATCAGCGTCACGGTCGGCGCCATCCCGGCCGCATGTGGAGCCGCGACCCTGCAGGTGACGGTCAATAACGGGGTCACCAACGCGAGCGGATCGGCAGCGGTGCCGGGCGGAGGGGGTTCCGTCACAATCACCCTTGGCAGTGCGCCGGCCGTGACCGCTTCACTGGAAACCGACCTTGTCCTGGCGGGCCCGTGAACGCCTGTCGGTGGCGCCTCGCCGCGGCCGCCGTCGGCCTCCTGCTCGGTATCACGGTTGTGCCCGGTTCGGCGGCCAGCCTGAGCCTGACCTCGCAGAACTTCACGCCGTACCGAACCTGCACCATCACGGCCACGCCGACGACGACCACCGCGGTCAGAGATACCACGGCACAACAGCTCGCGCCGACCTCCAACTTCGGCGCGTTGACGACCCTCACCGTGTCATCGGGCACCGGCGTAAACCAGCGCATCTACGTGCGGTTCGACCTGACGAGTTGTAGCCCTGCCATTTCTTCCTCGGCGACCGTCAGGCTGGCGACGCTGCGCCTGTTCGTGACGGCCTTGCCGGCGCTCTGCCGGACCCTGGACATCTTCCCTCCGACTGCCTCGTGGGTGGAGACCACCCTGACCTGGAACAACCAGCCGTTTGGCACGACGCTGAACAACCCACCCACCGGATCGCGAACGGGCACCTTCAATGTCGGAACGCCGGTCGGATGTCAGAATCTCTCCACGGGCGTCTACGTGGTCGGCGGCACGGTCACCGCTGACGTGGCGAAATTCGTGGCGGGGATCGCCACCAATTTCGGTTGGATGATCCGCGACGACAGCGAGGGCTCGGCGACGACCCCTACCACAATCTTCTCGGCAAAGGAGCTGGGAATCGTGGCCCAGGAGCCGCAACTGGTCATCACTTACGTGACGGTGCCGTGATGCGCACGCTCTGGCGGGCATCGTGGATTGCGCTCGTTGCCGCCGTGGTCGTCGCCTGGGCGTTCACCCTGCGCCCGCAGTCACTCGGTGGCCCTGCCGTCTTCGTCGCTGTCCGCGGCTCGTCGATGCTGCCCACTTACGAGCACGGCGACCTGGT
>JAYUGK010000225.1:0-4608 GCA_043738415.1 Chloroflexota bacterium
TTCGAGGCGGCCCGGGGCGCCTATCTGATCCGGGATGCTGTTGCGGACACGCCGGTCGCCGGCACCGTCTACGTACAAGGGACCGTCACCACTGCCAACGTGGTCAAGATCCTGCCCGAGCTCGACAAGCGGGGAATCAACGTGCGGATCGTGGCCTGCATCTCGCCGCAACTTTTCCGCCGGCAATCGGCCGACTACCGGGAGCGGATCTGCTCTGCCACTGACAAGTGGGACGGCATGGCCGTCACCAACCGCGCCTTCAAGTTGATGACCGATTTCGTCGAGGGGCCGATCGCCAAGGATTACTCGCTTTCGTCGGACTGGGACGACCGCTGGCGGACCGGCGGCACCGTCGACGAGGTGATGGACGAGGCGCACCTGGGGCCGGGCCACATCCTCGAGGCGATCGTGCGCTACGCGGCGGACCGCGAGGTGCGCCACGCGCGATTGCGCGAGATCGTCGATGCCGTCGAGCCGGGCGGCTGAGCGAGCGCATGCCGGAGACCCATCCGCACTGCTACGAGCATCAGCCGCCGCACCGCCCGCGCGGATTGGCCCGCCGCACGACGCCGCCGCCGGAGCGACCCGGGCCGCCCAACCTGCGCCTGCTCCTCTACGCGGGGCTGGCGATGACAGCCGTGGTCGTGGCGCTGGCCGTGCCCTACGTCATCGGCTACCTGGCCCAGCTGGTCACCCGCTAGACGCGTCGCGCTGCACGCCCTTCGGGTGCGGCCTCGGCGCACCAACGCCTACCTCTCTTCTGCGGAGACGTATCCCGCGGCCTATGCGTGATTCGACCCTGCCGTTGGGTTGTTTCTCGTCAGGTGAGCAGTGGCGGTGTGGTTCGGCGCTGGTGCTGCATTGTTCTCCGCCGGCGAGAAATGCCGCCTGCCAGGGAACCCACCCACGGAACGCGCCGCGCATCCCCTTAGGCGGGGATCGTCCAGACCTGGATCTCGTCGCCTGCGACCTGCACCTGCGGGCGCGCAAGGGACGGCAGTTGGAGCGGGTAGGCCTGCGGGTCGCTGCCGTACGCCCCCGAAGCCGACCATCGGTCCGGGCCGTTTGCCAGCTTGCCGGCCAGGTCGAAGCTGGCGCCGTGACATGGGCAGCGCAGGTCGCCCTGCGCCGGCCGGTAGGCGAGGGTGCAGCCCATGTGGGTGCAGACCGAGCTCAGCGCATGGACCGCCCCGGCATCGTTGACCAGGAAGCCGTTGAAGGCGGCGGTCGAAAAGCGCGCCACGCTGCCGGCAGGAAGTTCAGCCAGGCTGGCAACGGTGACCCATTCGCCTCTGCCCACCAGTGGCCGCGTCGAGTCGCCGAAGAGGGCAGGGGCTCCCTGACGCAGGACCGATAGCCCCACCACACCGGCCGCCAATCCCGCGGCGGCACCAATTCCGCCGCGCAGGACGTCGCGTCGGGTGAGCCGCAGTCGGCCGAGCGCGGTGCCTGCACCGGGACGCGCCGCGAGGACCGCCGCGATCCCTTGGTCGGCCTGGCGCATGCGCAGTCGGAGTTGATCCACGAAGGCAGGGTCGGGATGCCCCCCAGTCGGATTCCCGGCGGCGGCCAGCTCGGCCGCGAGGTGGGCGGCAGCGGCATCGTCGGGGTCCACCTGGCCCGGCCGCGGCCGTCCGCCGCTGAGCAGCTCGTCGACGTACCGCTCGAGGTCAGCCATCGGTTGCTCCCAGCAGCGCGGCTCGTCGGAGGGCGCGATGCTGCAGCACCTTGGCGTTGCCGTGGCTGACACCCAGCCGCTCGGCCGTCTCGGCCACCGACAGCCGCTGCAGGAAGCGCAGCTCAAGCACGCGGGCGTACTGCTCGGGGAGTCGTTTGAGGAGGGCCGCCACGGCCGAGGCGGCGCGATCGTCATCGGCTTCGACAGCGGTCGCCTCGGCGACCGGCATCGGCGCCCAGGCGCTGGCGATCCGTTCGATGTCGACCTGGGGCAGCCGGTAGAAGGCGCGCCAGTAATCGGCCACCGCGTTCTGCGCCACCCGGTACAGCCACGCGCTGATCTGTCCCGCGGGGCGGTCGAGCTCCAGCTGCTCAAGGGCGCGCATGAAGACCTGGGCGGTCAGGTCCTCAGCGTCGGGACGGTTTCCCACCCGCGCATACACGAACCGATGGATCGGCACCACGTGGGTGTCGTAGATCTTCTCGAAGCGGCCGGGAACTTGCGCCATCGCCCCTCCTACGCGGCCGGTTACGCGGCCACGTGCTCAGGCGGGCTCGCGCGGTCGGAGCGGGGCCAGCAGCGCGGCGATCTCCTCGAGGAAGCGAGCGTCGGTGTCGTCGTAGGCGGCCAGGTCCGACCCGTCGATGTCGATCTCGCCGACCACCTGGCCATCGGCGAAGATCGGCACCACGATCTCACTCTGGGTCGTGCTGAAGCAGGCGAGATAGCGCGAATCGGCGTTGACGTCGGGCACGATCTCGGTCAGGCCCGATGCAGCCGCGGCGCCGCAGATCCCCACCCCGATCGGGATGCGCACGTGCTCGGTCGCCTCCGGCCCGGTCCAGGGGCCGAGCAGCAGGTCGGCGCCGGAGGGATCGACCCAGTAGACGCCGACCCAGTCGTAATGGCTGAACCGATCGTGCAGCAGGTCGACGACGCGCTGCGAGGCGGCTTCGGGTCCGGGCGCCTCAGCAATCGCCGAGCGGAGCATGTTCAATGCGTCGCCGTGCTCGACGGGGTGCTCCTCGGCGACGGGGTGGCTCATTGCCCCGCTGCCCAGCGATCGGCCCAACGGTCGATCCCCACGATCGCGCGGCGCAGGTCGGATCCCTTGTCGGTGAGCGAGTACTCGACCCAGGGCGGCATCTCCGAGACGAGCTGCCGGTCGATCAGCCCCTCGTCCTCGAGCAGCTTCAGCCGCTGTGAGAGGGTCGCCGAGTTCGCCCCGCCGAGCGCGTCCTGCAGCTCGCAGAAGCGCTGCGTCCGCTCGCCAAGGACCCGCACGATGCGCAGCACCCACTTCTGCCCGAGCACATTGAGAGCGGCGGTGGCCGCGCACTCTGCGCTCTGGGCGGCCGCGCGCCGCACGGCGCGGGAGCGGTACGTGCGAGGAGAGGGTGCGTTCAGACCGGCGTCCATCAGGCGCCGGACGATAGCACCGCCCCCCTAGGGGGTCAATTGAACCAGAACTTGACACGGTCCGTATATTCACAACATGACTCGTATCGCCAATCGGCGATTGCACCCATACCACAGCCAGCTGCGGGCACAGCAGGCTGAGGAGACGCGGAAGCGCATCCTGGATGCCACCGTTCGGGTGATGGCCGCTGGCCTCGCTAGCCTGTCCATTCCTGCCGTGGCGCGCGAGGCCGGCGTGTCGGTGCCGACGATCTATCGTCACTTCGGAACGAAGCACGAGCTCCTGGCCGCCGTGTACCCACACATTGCGCTGCGAGCCGGCCTCAACCAGGTGGCCCCGCCGCGCTCGATCGACGAGCTGCGGGACGGCATGCACGCGCACTTCGACCGCCTGGAGTCCCTCGACGAACTCGCGCGAGCAGCCATGGCCAGCCCCGGGTCCGACGAGGCGAGGCGCATCAGCATGCCGGATCGGCTCGCCATGTTCCGTCAGCTCCCCGATTCGATCGTGCCCAGTCTTGCAGAGGTCGATCGGGAACGGATCGCGCGCCTCCTCGTGATCCTCACCACGTCCTCGGCCCTGCGCATGTGGCGTGATCACTTCGGCGCAACAGTCGATGAGGCAGCCGACGACGTCGATTGGCTGGTGCGCGCCGCCATCGCCGCTGCGACAAGGAGGAACGGATGATGAACACACCGGCGATCCGCCGGCTTGCCGACGTGCGGATGGCCGATGCGTCCGAAGTCGGTGGCAAGGCCGCCAGCCTCGGAGAGCTGCTCGCCGCGGGCGTGCGTGTCCCGGATGGGGTGGTCCTGACGGTCGAGGCCACGGAGATGACGGAGGACGAACGCCGGTCGCTGCTGCGCGTCGCCGCGAAGGATCTGGGCATCGGCCCGTTTGCGATCCGATCCAGCGGCGTCACCGAGGATGGCATCGAGCACTCGTTCGCCGGCATCTATGACTCGGTCCTGGATGTGCTGGCCGATGGGATCCCGGCGGCAACGGCGCGTGTCCTGGCGAGCGCTCGCACAGCCCGCGTCGCCGAGTACGAGCACGCCGGGAACGGGCGGATGGCCGTGATCATTCAGGAGATGGTCAGCGCGACTGCAGCAGGCGTTGCCCTGACGGCGGATCCGATCAACGGGGATCGCCGGACCTGCGTCGTCACGGCCGTGCGCGGGACGGGGGAGCGACTGGTGTCCGGCGAGGCCCTCGGTGACGAATGGGTCGTCGACGGCGGTGGGGCCTCCGCGCGCCGTCGGCCCGAGCAGGCGATCGATCGCCGCCAGGCCATGCAGGTGGCGACCGAGGCGCGGCGGATCGCCACCACGCGAGGGACACCGCAGGACATCGAGTGGGCGATCGACACAGCCGGCGAGCTCTGGATCCTCCAGGCCAGACCGATGACCGCCCTGCCGCCCGAGGTATCGTGGGAAGCTCCGGCAGCTGGCGCATACACCCGCCAGCTGCGGTTCGGCGAGTGGATCTCCGAGCCGGTGACGCCGCTCTT
>JAYUGK010000226.1:0-4590 GCA_043738415.1 Chloroflexota bacterium
TTCATGCTGCGCCTGGTGAATAACCCGCGGATCATGGGCGCCCATACCAACCCCACCTGGCTCAACGTGCTGGCGTGGTCGCTGACCGGCCTGATCACGATGCTGACCCTGGTGCTCTTCGCCTCGACCCTCGGAAGGTGGTTGGGCTGGCTGTAGGACTCGTCTACGAGCCGATCGGGTGCCAGACGGTCTTGATCTCGACGAACTCGCCGATCAGGTAGGGCGACTGGGCCGACGCCGAGAGCCAGTCGAAGGCGTCGAGGCCGGCGATCGGTGGACGCGCCACGCGCTTCACGTTCTCGGTGGCGATCTCCTCGATGGCGGCGATCTGCGCCGGGTCGAGGCCGAACGCGTCGAGGGCGTTGACATCCATGTGACCGGCAAGGTGCGGGACCAGCTCGCGCCGCAGCCCGGTGATCAGGTTGACGACGCCACCCGGCACGTCCGAGGTGGCCAGCACCTCGGTCAGGGTGACGGCGGGCAGCGGGCGCGACTCCGAGGCAAGAACGACGGCGCAGTTGCCGGACACGATGACTGGCGCAAGGCGGCTGACCAGGCCGAGCAGGCTCGATCCCTCTGGCGCGATGACACCCACCACGCCGGTCGGCTCCGGCACGCTGAAGTTGAAGTAGCTCCCGGCCACCGGATTGACCGTGCCGATCATCTGGGGAAACTTGTCCGCCCAGCCGGCGTACCAGACCCAGCGATCGATGGCCGCGTTCACCAGTCGAGTGGCCCGTTGGCGACCGATCCCTTCCGATGCCATCACCTCGGAAATGAACTGGTCGCGCCGTCCCTCCATCAGCTCGGCGATCCGGTACAGGATCTGGCTGCGGTTGTAGGCGGTCTTCGACGACCAGCCGGGTTGCACCTTGCGTGCGGCGCGCACGGCGTCACGAATGTCCTTGCGGGTGCCGCGGCAGGCGTTGGCCAGTGACTCTCCGCGATCACCGAAGACCTCGTACGCGCGGCCGGATTCGGTGCGCGGGAACTCGCCGCCGATGTACAGCTTGTAGGTCTTGCGGACGCCGAGCCGTTCTGCCGCCGCGGGTTCCGCGACGGTCGCCAGCGGCTGGGCGCGCCGCGCGGCAGGCGCCCGGGTGGCCAGTGGGCGGGCGCGCGGGCTCATCGGCGGTTCGTCCCGTCGGCCGACAGGTCGAGGTAGGCGCCCAGCCCGTGGATCCCGCCCTCGCGGCCGTAGCCGGATTCTTTGTAGCCGCCGAACGGGGAGGTCGGGTCGAAGCGGTTGAAGGTATTGGCCCACACCACCCCGGCCTTCATGGCGGCCACCATCTTGAAGATGCGGCTCCCCTTCTCCGTCCACACCCCGGCCGAGAGCCCGTAGGGCGTGTTGTTGGCCTTCTCGACGGCCTCTTCGGGCGTGCGGAAGGTGAGAACCGAGAGCACGGGCCCGAAGATCTCCTCCTGGGCGATCCGATGGCTCTGGCTCACGCCGGTGAAGAGGGTGGGGCGGAAGAAGAAGCCGCGATCGGGCAGGACGCAGTCGGGCTGGAAGATCTCGGCCCCCTCGTCGATCCCGGACTGCACCAGCTCGGCCACCTTGGCCAGCTGGCCAGCCGAGTTGATCGCCCCGACATCGGTGTTCTTGTCGAGCGGGTCACCGACGCGCAGGGTGGAGAGGCGCGCCTTGAGCTTGTCGAGGAGCGGCTCATAGACCGATTCCTGGACGAAGAGGCGCGACCCCGCGCAGCACACCTCGCCCTGGTTGAAGTAGATGCCGTTGATGATCCCTTCGATCGCCTGGTCGAGCGGCGCGTCATCAAACACGATATTGGCTGCCTTGCCCCCGAGCTCCAGGGTCAGCTTCTTGCGGCTGCCGGCGACCGCCCGAGCGATCATCTTGCCGACCACGGTCGAGCCGGTGAAGGCGATCTTGTTGATGTCGGGGTGCCGCACCAGCTCCATCCCTATCTCGCCCGGCCCGGTGATGATGTTCACCACCCCCGGCGGCAGGTCGGCCTGGCGCACCACCTCGGCGAAGAGATACGCGGTGAGGGGCGTGGTGGATGCCGGCTTGAGCACGACAGTGTTGCCTGCCGCGAGGGCGGGCGCGATCTTCCAGGCCAGCATCAGGAGCGGGAAGTTCCACGGAATGATCTGGGCGACGACGCCGAGCGCTCGCGGGCGGCGGCCGGGGAAGGCGTAGTCGAGCTTGTCGGCCCAGCCGGCGTAGTAGAAGAAGTGGGCGGCGGCGAGCGGCACGTCCACGTCGCGGCTCTCCTTGATCGGCTTGCCGGAATTCATCGTCTCGACCACGGCGAACTCTCGAGAGCGCTCCTGGATGATCCGCGCGATGCGGTACAGGTACTTCGCCCGCTCGCTGCCGGGAAGCCGCGACCAGACGGTGTCGTAGGCACGGCGAGCGGCAGTGACGGCCCGATTGACATCGGCCTTCGAGGCCCTGGCCACCTGCGCCAGCGGTTCCTCCGTGGCCGGATTGATCACCTCGAAGGTTGTCCTGGGCCGGCTGGGGGCGAAGTCGTTGTCGATGAAGAGGCCGTACTGCGGGCGAATCTGGATGTGATCGGTCGACTCGGGGGCGGGGGCGTACTCCCAGGGGATCCCGCGCGCAGAGAGGCCCCACGAGGCGGCGGGCCGTCCCTCAGGCTTCTTGACGAGCGTCACGCGACCGATTATGGCACCTGTTGCCGTCTTGGCGGTCTCGACGACCCGCCACGATCGCGCCATCGTCAGCGCCGTGGTCATGTGCGCCGTATCTCTCAGCAGTGGAGACTTGCGACGGAGGGACCGGGCGGATCGCGGCGGAAACCGAGGTAACTCGTGAGCAGTCAGACGTACGCCTCGGTGTCGCTGGTCCGGTTGTCTTAGCGCCCACTCCGGAGAAATACGCCATTCCGCTCCCGGACCGGATCGTGGCGCTGCGCCTCCAGCGAACCCTCCAGCCGCAGGAGGAAGCGCTTGCGGTCGAGGCCTCCGGAATAGCCTCCCAGGCCGCCGTCGGCGTGCAGGACGCGGTGGCACGGCACCACGATCGGGATCGGGTTTGAGCCGAGGGCATTGCCGGCAGCCCGTGCGGCGCGCGGTGAGCCGGCGCTCATCGCAACCTTGCCGTAGCTGCTGGTACGCCCGAACGGGATCTGGGCCGTGGCGCGTAGCACCCTGGTCGCAAATCCGTGGATCAGCGACCAGTCGACCGGCACGTCAAAGGCGTGGCGCTGACCGGCGAAGTAGGCCTCGAGTTCGCGTCGGGCTGCGTCCGTGCTCGCAGGAGCGCGCAGGATCCGTGGCGAGAGGCGCGTGGCCATGTCGTCCAGCAGGGCATCGATCGGCTCATCCGCGTAGGCGATCCGCACCACACCGCGCCGCGTGACGAAGACGGTCAGCTCGCCGAGCGGGGAGTCGAGCGCGGCGAAGGCGACATCCAGCAGTCCGGCCTCGCTTGCTCGGCGTGCCAGCGCGGTGGCCAGCCGGCCCCCGTCGACGGTCGCGGCAGGCGAGCCGGCAAGGCGCCGCTCGAGATCGGTCACCGTTCCACCTCCATGCGAAGCCGGCGAAGGCCGGCGCTGACGTTCTGGCGTGCCGCTACCTCGCTGATTCCCATGCGCACGGCGACCTCCCGGTAGGCGAGGTCGAAGACAAACCGATGCACCACGGCTGCCCGCTGTTTGGCCGGCAACTGTCGAACCGCCATCCACAGGCCGTCATCGCCGATCTCTTGCGGTGGGACCGACAGCCGCTCCGGCGAGACACCGTCGAGATCGCTGACCGGCCGGCGACCGAGACGGCGTACCAGGTCGGTTGCCTTGCGCTGGGCGATCAGATACAGCCAGGCACGCAGATTGTCGCCGTGCCGCAGCCGCGGGTAGGCTCGCAGCGCGGAGAGGAAGGTCTCCTGCAGGCAGTCCTCCGCGTCGTGCGGTCCGACCGAAGCGATCAGGAACCGATGCAGCTCCGCCGCGTGGTCGTCTACGAGGCGCTGGAACGGAGGAAGGTGCACGCTGGATAAAACGCGGTCCGGCACCGAAACGTGAGGTCAGGCGCCTGCGGCAGCGCGCCGCAGCAGGTCGTCATAGATGGTCGGATCATCGCGCACGATGGTGGGACGCCAGAACCCGTCGGCACCCTCCTCCCAGCTGGCCTCGATCCCCGGGTTCTGCAGGTTCGTGCCGTCGGCCAGGAAGAGGTGCGGCGAGCCATCCACGGCATCGGTCTTGGCGACCTCGTACTGCTCGAAGATGGCGTGACGGGCCCGCCCCAAGTCGATCGCCGCCGCCAGCGCCTCTATCTCCACCCCGTCGCTCGCCGCGGCCACCTCCAGGATGACGTGGCGCAGGCTGACGCAGCGGCTCTCGCCCCAGAAGGCGCGGCGAAGGCCCCGGTCGAGCTGCTCCGAGGCCGCCAGCCCCTGCTCTTTGGCGGCTTGCACGGCCTCCATGGCAGGCAGCATGGTGGCCGGCCAGGTCCACTCCGGCGCGCTCCATGCCTGCCAACCGGCGCGTGGAGCGAGGCTCGCGCAGGCGTCGAGCTCCACGGCCAGCTCGTCCTTGGGAGTCGGCTGGGAGTTGAAGAGCTCGAGCGGAAAGACGCGGTGGTCGAATTCGACGATCC
>JAYUGK010000227.1:0-4587 GCA_043738415.1 Chloroflexota bacterium
GGCGGCAGCAACGCCGGTGGTACCGCGGGCTCCGACTACCTTGCCTCCGCCGAGATGTACGACCCGGCGACCCGGACCTGGGCCGCCGCCGCGCCGATGTCCACGCCGCGGCTCTCCGGCACCGCCACGCTGCTGCTGTCCGGCACGGTGCTGGTCACGGGGGGCGCCAACAGCAATGGCGCGTTGGCCTCGGCCGAGCTCTATGATCCGGCCAGCGGGTCCTGGACCGCCACCGCGACCATGGATGGCGGCCGACAGGGGCATACGGCCACGCGGCTGTCCGATGGCAGGGTCATGGTGGCGGGCGGCAAGGGCACTGCCGCGCTGGCCTCCGCCGAGATGTACGACCCCGCCAGCGGATCCTGGACCGCCATCGCGGCGATGCTCGAGCCCCGCTCAGAACACTCGGCCACCCTGCTGCTGAATGGCCAGGTGCTGGTGGCGGGCGGCTTCAACGGCCACGACACCCTGGCCTCGGCCGAGGTGTACGACCCGGCAACGGGGTCCTGGACCGTCACCGGGAGCCTGGCCAGCGGCCGACAGGGGCATACGGCCACGCAGCTCTCCGACGGCAGGGTCCTAGTGGCGGGTGGCAGCTCTCGGGTTGCGACCGAGCTGTACGACTCCAGCGGGCCATGACCACTGTCGCACCAGCCCGGAAAGGCTCCACGCGGCCGACGAAGAGCCGCCCCCAAAGACACTGCCAAGAGGTTCCGATGAGCGCGTTTGTCACCAACGTCCCGAGCCAAGGTACCAACCTGGACGGCCCTCGCGGCCTGCCGATATCGGCTACCTGGCGCACCCTGCTACTGCTCATCCTTGCCGTGGCTCTCGCGGCCTGCTCGAGCGGCACGCCCACTTCGACACCCCCGGCCGGCTCCAGCGGCAGCTCCACTCCGGTTGTCTCGCCTTCGGCTTCCTCCGCCCCGTCGTCCGTACCCATCGTCGCGCAGGGACTGATCGCATTCAGCAGCGAACGTGACGGCAACGTCGAGATCTACACCCTTGGCACCAACGGGACGCTGACCCGTCTGACGAACGATTCGGGCAAGGATGCGTGGCCGGCCTGGTCGCCGGACGGCACGCGGATCGCCTTTGGCAGCGAACGCGACGGAAACCCCGAGATCTACGTCATGAAGGCCGACGGGACTGGGGTGACGCGGCTCACCGACACGCCGGGCGCCGAGGGTATGCCGGCCTGGTCGCCGGACGGCACCCAGATCGCCTTTGTCAGCGACCGGGATGGCAACGCTGAGATCTACACGATGAAGGCCGATGGAACCGGCGCGACGCGGCTGACGAACGATGCTGCCAACGACTTTGCTCCGGCCTGGTCGCCCGACAACACGAAGATCGCCTTCGACCGCGATCTCGGCGGCGTGAATCTTGAGATCTACGTCATGAACGCCGATGGGACAGGAGCGACCAACCTCACCAACGACCCCGGCGGCGACCTCGGTCCTGTCTGGTCCCCCGACGGCAGCACGATCGCATTCAACAGCGACCGCGCCGGCAACGACGACATCTACCTTATGAAGCCCGACGGAACCAGCGTGACTCGAGTGACCAACGACCCAGCCGCAGACCTGTTCCCCGCCTGGTCGGCCGACGGCTCGCAGATCGCCTTTGACCACGCCCAGGATGGCAACGACGAAATCTACGTGATGAAGGCAGACGGCACCGGCGTGACCCGGCTCACCGACTCTCCGGGAGAAGACACAGACCCTGCCTTTGCGCCGGGGTAGACCGAGCGGAGGGCATCGGTTCAAGTGGGGATCGTCTCGCATCGAGCCGATATGGGACTCGCCGTCAGGACGCCAACGCAACTTTGCGTTGCCAGATGCTCGTCGCGGAGTGGGGGGTAGCGGTCCGTACCTCGCAGTATGCGAACCAGCCGACGAGCGTGGTAACCCGCGTCGTGCCGCTCTAAGCTACCCCGTGTGGTCCCTTCGAGATGGGGTCGGCTATGGCGGACTCAACTGGCGTGCACCAACCGTCGGATTGTCCTGCCCGGAGCTGTGCTCTGCGCCTCCGCCGCCTAGCATCTGGCTGAGGCCTGGGCATGATCTAGACTGGTTCCCATGGTGACTGGAGGCTGAATATGGTCAGGCGATGCGACGAATGCTGTTGTGATCAGCACTGTTGCGGGTGTGGTACCAAGTGACCTAAGGGCCGGGATGCTCCCGGCCTCATCTGGTTCTTCTCATGCGCGCCTGGGCTACCTCCCACTGCATCCTCCGCTGCAGACCGCGATGTGGCTGGCGAAGGCAAAGGAGCCGGGCTCCGCAGTTCGGTAGTGGAGCCCCACCGAGCCGAGGATGTAGGCACCGGCACCTGTCCCCACCAGTCGAACGACGAGCTGCCGCGGCTGGCCTGCCACGATCTGGTCGCCGGGCGGGACGGCTCGCGCTCCTCCAGGCAAGTCGGCTTGGCCCCTCTCCGCCAGATGGATCCCGATGGGCAGCAGCCAGAAGCCGTCGACCGTCGCGCCTTCGCCAATGACCGTCTTCGGCTCGACCCGCTCAAGGGCCAGGTCCCCGGCGCTCTGGCACGCCCGCAGCTCGAAGAGTGGCAGGATCCACTGCTCACCGTCGCCGATTGCGACCGGCTCTCGCCCCCCGTGGGGACCGGCGAGGACAGTCGAAAGGGGCGCGTAGCGGCAATCGAGGTTCTGGCCGATCGTTGGCGGGAGAGTCAGCCACACCTGGGCGAACGCGATGAGAGCGGTCGCCCCGACCAGCCCCCTCATGAGCCCGTGGAGCCACGGCACGTTGAGCGGAGCCCGGGCGCCGATCAACAGGCCCCCGGCCAGGGCAACCGCGCTGCCCACCACCAGCCAGTCGATGAGAGGAGGCAGCGCGGCCCTGAAACGCGCCGGATCGGCGTCGAAGATGCCGGCGTCCGCCGCCGTGACCCAGACCACGGCGAGGCCCAGCACGAATGCTGCGCCGAAGCCGAAGATCGCGCGGCGCCAGCGCCGAATCGGCTCGGCCAGATACAAAGCAAGGAGGATGATGGTCCACGCCTCGGCCAGGCTGGCGAAACCATCGGCGACGCCAACCGGCTCTGCTTGGCCGCCCGCAACGAAGGACAGGCCGACTGTGCGCGACACGACCCAGATGCCGATCACCATTGCTGTACCGGCGATCCCGATCCAGAACCAGGGCTGCGGGCGCGGCTTGAGCAACAGCGCGGCAGCGGCCACCTGGCACACACCCACGACCAGGAAAAACGCCGCGATCGGCCAGCCCGCCTCGAGATGCACCCCTACCTGAGCGAGGTGCACAGCGCCTGCCGCCAGAGCGAGCAGCGCGGCGAGCGCGCGGAGCCAGGGCTGGGAGGCGGTCTCCGGCTCGTAACGCAGGAGGACCACTAAGGCCCTGGCCAACTGACGCCGCCGTCCGAGGAGCGGAAGAAGCGGGTGGATTCGTCGACGACCGCCACGTCCATCGGGTTATCGGATGCTACGGCCACTGCCAGTGCCGCCCTATCGAAGGTGGTCTCCTGCCAGGACCGCCCCTGGTCGGTTGAGCGCCGCAAACCAGCGGTGGTCGCGGCGTACAGCACGCTGCCGTCGGCGGCGGCCGCAATGCCGCCTGCCAGTGGCGCCCCGAGGTAGGCCAGCGGCTGCCAGGTGGTGCCGCCGTCGAGGCTCCGCACCCCGCCCTCCGAACTGACCGCCAGCAATACTGTCGCATCAGCCGTTCGGTACGCGGCCAGGTAGCCCCAGTTGTCGGGCTGGCGCAGCTGCCAGTGGCGGCCGCCGTCGTGCGTCTCGAACAGGCCGAAGTTGACGGCCCAGGTCCAGGCGTGGTCGGCATCGGCGGGGTCGATGGCGAAGGCGTGGAGGTCCAAACCCGGCAGGTCGTTGGGGACCGGCTGCCAGCTCGCGCCGCTGTCGACGCTCTCCAAGTAGACCTCGTGGCCGACGATCTGGATCTTCGTGGCGCCAGCGGTTTGCACGTTCATCGCGTCGGTGCCCGACAGCGATGCCGGTTGCCACGACCGACCGCCGTCGCGTGTCTCGAGCAGCCCGTTGTGGTGGCCGAAATAGAGATGGGAGGCGTCACCCGGCGCGAATGCCAGGGCATGGACGTCCGCGGTGTTGAGCGTGGCCCAGGCGTTCAGGCTGCCATCGTTCTCGCGGCCCGGTCCGACCACGTAAACGGCGATGGCGCCGGCGACCAGGAGGCTGGCAGCACCCAGGAGCACGATGCGGACATCGAACCGCCGCCTCAACTTCGACGGCACTTCTCGGCTTGGCGTCCTTGCCGGCGGTGGCGAAGTTAGCTGGTGCCTTCGTCGCTTGGGCATCTAACGACGCGATTGGTGTTGGCTGGAGGTCGCACCAGGTACGTAGGCGCTGATCTCAGAGAACGCGACTGTCGAATGCCGGGATATGTAGCGGAACGACACGGCTCACATTCTCGCGGTCGCCGTTCCCGGCGTCTATCGGTCTGTCGCCGGGGGTAATCAACGAGTGGAGTGGACCCGAACCTCTGACCTTCGGGATCGGGGCGCCGACCGGCCGGCTGCTCTCGTCGACGGGCCGGATGGAGGCGACACCAAGGCGGTCCGGATCGAATG
>JAYUGK010000228.1:0-4507 GCA_043738415.1 Chloroflexota bacterium
GAGGCGGGCGATCGACTCTGCGGCCTCGACCGCGTTGGCGATTTCGAGCAGCGCGCGGGTGGCGACCGGGTCGAGTCGGGCCGACCGCAGCTCGGCGGCGATCACCGCGGCGGTCACCACCGGCGAGAGGTACCCAACCGTGTGGCACCAACTCTGGTCCTGCTCGCCGGTGGTCAGCAGCAGGTCGGCCAATGCGGCCCCCGGCGATCGATCGCTCACCGTGATCAGACCGGTCCGCGCGCCCGCGGAATGCGCCGCGCGGAGCGCCTCGTTGGTGGCCCATGTCCCGCCCTCGTGCGAGATCGCGACCACAACGCCGCCCTCGGGCGGACGCCTTGCCAGCTCGAGCGCCTGGATCGACCAGACGCTGGGGCCGGCCAGCGCATCGGTCAGCAGGGCAGCCGCCACCATGGCGGCGTGCTCGCTGGTGCCACAACCGGTGGTCAGGATCGGAGCGCCCCTCGAGGCGGCGGTACGGATGGCGTCGACCAGGCGCGGCAATGATGGGTCGTCGTGGAGCCGCCGGACGAGCCGCGCGGCAAGCTCCGGCTCCGCCGCGATCATCTCGGTCATGGCGTACGGCGGTCCGTCGCGCAGGTCCGGCATGCTCGAACCAACCCAGGGATCGGGCGCGTCGGGCAGGGGAACCCCGCGGTCAAGATCGGCCATCTCGCTCCGATGCTACGCGATGGCCGCGCGACGCCGTGCTGGGCGGTACGCTGCGCCCGTGCCGGACCTTTCTGGGCTGCCCGTTCCGCCGCGCGCCAGCTTCGAGCCCGCGGTCCCCGCCGACCCGAACCTGCTCAACCTGGACGACTACGAGCGGGTCGCCGCCGAACGGTTGGCGCCGGGTCCGCTTGCCTACTTCAGCGGTGGTGCCAACGACGAGCGGACGCTCGACGAGAATCGCGCCGCCTTCGCGAGGCACTCGCTGGTGCCACGCGTGATGCGCGACGTATCGACGGTCGACCTGTCGGTCGAGGTGCTCGGGCGGCGTTGGCCGGTGCCGGTCCACCTTGCCGCGACCGCCCTCCAGCGGATGGCGCATCCCGATGGCGAGCTGGCCACCGCGCGCGCCGCCGCTCCACGCGGCATCACCATGACCCTTTCCACGTCTGCCAGCACCGATCTGGACGAGGTGGCCGCAGTCGGCGGTCCCCGCTGGTTCCAGGCCTACCTGCTGGCCGATCCGGGCGCGCGGCGCGCCCTCATCGAGCGGGCCGTGGCGGCCGGTTACGAGGCGCTGGTGCTGACCGTGGACCTGGCCCGCCTCGGCCGCCGCGAGCGGGACATGCGGGTCGGCTTCAGGATTCCTGACGGGGTCGAGATCCCGAACGTCGCGATTGCCGCCGGCGTGACGCCCTCCGAGGTGGCATCGGTCACCTTCGTTGATCGCCTGACCTGGACCGATCTCGAGTGGCTGACCGGGTTCGGCGTGCCGGTGCTGGTGAAGGGGATCCTGCACCCGGATGATGCGCGCCTGGCGATCGAGCACGGCGCGGCCGGGATCGTGGTCAGCAACCACGGTGGCCGGCAGCTCGACGCGGCCATCGCCAGCCTCGACGCGCTGCCCCGGATCGTCGAGGCGGTCGCCGGTCGCGTGCCGGTCCTGCTCGACGGAGGGATCCGGCGCGGAACCGACATGGTGATGGCCCTTGCGCTTGGTGCCGCAGCGGTGGGAGTTGGCCGTCCCGTGATCTGGGGCCTGGCCGTGGACGGCGAGGCAGGCGTGGGAAACGTCCTCGACCTGCTCAGCCGCGAATTCGAGGACGCGATGGCCCTGTCCGGCGCTGCCTCAGTCGCCGACTTGACGCCGGAGCTGCTCGCCTAGTCCCGCGGCGCGTAGCGGGTCGGTCGAAACACAACACAGCAATACCCGGGCTTGGGCGCGAGCTCCGGTCGAAGCCCTGAGTCCACTATCTCGTCGACCATTCCGTCTGCCCAGGCGAGGTTCATGCCGCAGGTCAGCTCGCGATGGCTCGCGGCGAGGGTGGGGAAGGGGCAGTTTCGGAGGTGCACCGCTCCGCTCGCCTCATCGACCTCGGGTTCGTAGCCGGACCCACGCAGGGTGTCGAGTAGCGCCGCACGCAGCCGGCGGCGGCCGGGCCGCGCACCGGCGCTCCGTCGAATCTCGTGACCGACCTCTTCGCCGCGCTCGCGGGCGACGGTGCGTACCGCTTCGGCGCCAGATGGTGTCTCCAGCCGATCGAGTGCGGTTGCCATGACATCGGCCGCGACGTCGTAGCGTCGAGGAGGGAATGAGACCGTCAACTCGCGATCCGATCGCCGATAGAACTTGGCCGGACGCCCGGACCCGGGACCTGTGCGGCCACCACGGCGCCGGTACTCGGCCTCGAGCAGGCCGGCCTCAACGAGGCGATCCAGGTGGAACGCGGCGAGCTCGCGGCTGATGCCGAGGGCCGCCGCCCCATCGTCGCGACTGACCGACTCGCGACTGGTGGCCACGAGGTCAAAGAGGCGCCGGCGATTTGGCTCCTCGAGCAGAGCGATCGCCTCGATGGGATCGTCGACCTGCGGCCTGTCCGTCATGGCCTCACTCTAACAGAAGTGCGCATTAGTAAAAGACTTGACACATCATCGCTGAACTGTAACGATAACGCGCGTTCATATTAGAACACCCTGGGCAGAGGAATCGCGCGGCGATCCGGCCAGGCCTCGACCGCGCCTCCGTGGCAGCGAACGAGGAACCAAGAGGAGAGATGTCAGTGGGAACGTCGAGAGAACCAGTCCGGCTCGCACTCAGGAAGTTGTGGTCAGATCACGTCATCTGGACCCGGGAGTACATCGTCGCCGCAGTGGCCGGCACGCCGGATGTCAACGCCGCTGCCGGGCGGCTGCTTAAGAACCAGGAGGACATCGGCGCCGCGATCGTTGGCTTCTACGGCCAGGCGGCCGGTGACAAGCTGACCGAGCTGCTCAAGCAGCACATCCTCATCGCGGTCGACCTCGTTGCCGCCGCCAGGTCCGGCGACCAGGCAGCCTTCGCCACGCACGACGCGCGCTGGACCGCCAACGTCGAGGAGATCGCCGCGTTCCTGGCCGGGGCCAACCCCAACTGGCCGCAGAAGGAGCTGGTCGACCTGCTGGCCCTGCACCTGAAGCTCACCAAGGACGAGGCAGTCGCCCGCATCACCGGCGACTGGGCGGCCGACATCAAGGCCTTCGACGACATCTTCACGGAGATCATGGTCGTGGCCGATGCGCTCCACGACGGACTCGCGGCGCAATTCCCGGACCGCTTTGCCACGACGGCGTCGGCATGACCCCGTTGGAGACCGTGGAGGCGTCGCCCGCGTGGGCGACCCTCCCGCTCGGCGCCCAAGGCCCTGCGTTTGAAGGGCTGCTGGGCACCGATGACCGGCGTTACGGCCTCTCGGACTTCACTGCAAGTGACGTTCTCGTGCTGATCTTCTCGTCGAACCGCTGCCCGACGGCCAAGGCCTACGCGGAGCGGATGAACGCACTGCAGCGCGAGTATGGCCCCCGGGGCGTGCAGGTGCTGGCCATCAACTCGAACGACCCGCACCTGTACCCCGACGAGAGCTTCTCCCGGATGGTCGAGCGTGCGGCTGAAGACGGCTACACGTTCCCGTACTTGATCGACGACGGCCAGCGCGTCGCAAAGGCGTTCGGTGCGGCATGTACGTTTCATGTCTTTGTGCTCGACCGAGCTCGTCGACTCCGCTACGAGGGACGATTCGACGACGCCAGGATCGCGACGAACGTTACGAGCCACGATCTTCGGAAGGCTCTCGACGACCTCCTTTCCGGGCGGGATGTCCGCGTCGCGAATACGCGCCCGTTCGGGTGCAGCCTCGACCTCATGTGAGCAGCACGAACACCATGCGGTCGTTGGTGAGCACGCGTCCGCTTCCGGTGGTGCCGATGGCGATCGGAGGAGCATGGGTCATCGCCGTCGTAGCCCAGGCATCGGGTAATGCGGCACTGCTCCACCACCACGCGCTGATCGAAGGCGGTCCACCGTTGTGGGTCGCCACGCTCATCTTCCTCGTCGCGTGGCAGGTCATGATCGCCGCCATGATGCTGCCGGCGAGCCTGCCGGCCATCCTCGTGTTCAACATGCAAACGGCGTTGGCGCTGCGGCCGTACCGAGGCCCGGCCGCGTTCCTCGGGTCCTACGCGTTTGTCTCGACGATCTTCGGGCTGCTGGCCTTCATGGGCGACGTCGTCCTCCACCACGTCGTCGACGTGACGCCCTGGCTGGCCGCCCGCCCATGGCTCATCGAAGCCAGCGTCATTGCGCTCGCCGGGGTCTACCAGTTCGCACCGCTCAAGCGGTACAGCCTGTCGATGTGCCGTCATCCGACCAGCCCGCCCCCGACCGCAACGCCGCCGCGACGCCGCCCCTCGCGCCTGGGCTTTGACCACGGCCTCGCCTGCCTCGGCAGTTCCGGGGCGCTGATGCTCCTCATGTTCGCGGAGGGATTCGCGAACCTGTGGTGGATGGTGGCCCTAACCGCGGTCA
>JAYUGK010000229.1:0-4478 GCA_043738415.1 Chloroflexota bacterium
TGCGGGAGTCGGGGAGCATCGAGCAGGACGCCGACGTTGTGATCTTCCTCTACCGCGACGGCGAGGCAACCGCGGAGAGCGACGTCGAGACGATCAAGGCCAAGGTGGCCAAGCACCGCAACGGCCCGATCGGCGAGGTGCCGCTGCAATTCCGCAAGACGAACACGCGCTTCTACAGCATGGCTCCGCGCGAGGTCGAGACGCCCGCGTACTAGCGGACCAGGCCCCCCTACGGCTTGACGGTCACCATCGCCCTCATGCCGGCTTCCCAGTGGCCGGGCAGGTGGCAGCCCAGCATGATTCCGCCCGCCTTGGCGAAGTGGTAGGTGACCATCCCGCTCCCATGGGCGGGCAGGAAGATGCCGTATCCCATGTGCGGCACCTCCGCCTGGCCGGCTGACGGCACCGCCATATGAGCGCCACGGTGGGCGGCCTGATCGGCTGCATCACCGATGAACACCTCATGAGGAATGTCGTTTGGGTTGGTCACGATGAAGGTGATCGTCTCGCCGACCTTGACCTCGATCGTGTTCGGGATGAAGCGCATCCCCTCCATGGTCAATTCCACCGCGCGGCTGCCAGCGGGGATTTCGCGACGATCGGCAGATGGCGAGCAGGCAACGAGCAGAAGGGCGACCCCCGCGACCAGCAGCGCTCGGAACTGGCTCGATCTCACCTGGAGCACCTTTTGCGGCTTGACGCCTATGGCGTACCACGCCTCGACACCGCTGTCACGGTGCGAACGGCCCCTTTCAGGACCACCGATAGGGTCCGATTGGCACTGGCCGCGACGGTCAAGGTCGGCTGCCGGGAGTCTAGGCAGGCGTTGAGCGCGTGTGTATAGTCGGGCGGGAACGTGCGGTCCGGGCGCGCTGTGAGGAGGCCGGGAGAGGGTGTACGCGGACAAGACCATCGCCTGCCGCGACTGCGGCATGGACTTTGTCTTCTCAACAGGGGAGCAACAGTTCTACGCGGAGAAAGGGCTGACCAACGAGCCCCAGCGCTGCCAGGGCTGCCGCGCCACCGCCAAGCAGAACCGCGCGCTGGGGATCGGCTCCGGCGGCGTGTCGGGCGAACGAGAGATGCATGCCGCGGTGTGCGCCGAGTGCGGCGGGCAGGCTCTCGTCCCGTTCCTCCCGCGAAACGATCGGCCGGTCTACTGCAGCAGCTGCTTCGACAAGGTGCGCGCCATGCGGACCTGAGGGTCCGCCCCGCTTCAAACCGCCGGCGCTCCCTGTACGATGACGGCCTCCGCACCACGAGTTTGAGGTCAGCAGCCGCCCGTGTCCGTTATCGCCGTGGTCGGCGCCCAGTGGGGCGACGAGGGGAAGGGCAGGGTGGTCGACTACCTGGCCTCCGACGTCGACCTGGTCATTCGCTACGGCGGCGGCAACAATGCCGGCCACACCGTGGTCAACCCTCACGGCCACTTCAAGCTGCATCTCATCCCGTCAGGGATCTTCTATCCGAAGACCCGCAACCTGCTCGGCAACGGAGTGGTCATCAACCCGCCCGCCCTCGTCCTCGAGCTCGATGGCCTGGCCGCTGCCGGCTTTGACTGCGCCAACCTGTACATCAGCGACCGCGCGCACGTGGTGATGCCCTACCACGTGCTCCTCGACCAACTGGAGGAACGCGAGCGGGGCAACGCGCGGCTGGGGACCACGTCGCGTGGCATCGGTCCCGCCTACGTCGACAAGGTGGCGCGCCGTGGGATCCGGGTGGTCGATCTGATGGAGCCCGATCGCTTTGTCGAGCGACTCTCCGAAGCGCTGCGTCGCGTTCGTCGCACCGTCGGAGGCTATTTCGCGGCCGGCGGTGACGGGGATGAGCTGCGCTCGGCGATCAATGAGGCGACCGACCAGGAGCGCATCGCCTCCGACTACCTGGCCGCCGCCGAGCGCCTTCGAGGCCATGTCGTTGACGGCCATGCAATGGTCGACGGGGCCCTTGCGCGGGAGGAGAGGATTCTGCTGGAAGGCCAGTTGGGCACCATGCGGGACATCGACTGGGGGGTCTACCCCTTCGTCACCTCGTCATCGCCGATTCCCGGCGGCGCCTCGATCGGGGCCGGGCTGCCGGCAGTGGCGATCGACCAGGTCATCGGCGTGGCGAAGGCCTACACCACCGCGGTCGGCGCCGGTCCGCTGCCGACCGAACTGCTCGATCCTGACGGCGAGGCGCTGCGCGAGCGGGGCGCGGAGTACGGCACCTCGACCGGTCGCCCGCGACGCTGCGGCTGGTACGACGCGGTCGCGGTCCATTTCAGCGTGCGACTGGCAGGCTACTCGTCGATCGCCCTGACCAAGCTCGACGTGCTCGACGGTTTTGAGCGGCTGCGCATCTGCATCGCGTATCGCGATCCGGTCGATGGCCGCGAATGGACGACGGTACCGGCTTCGACGTCGGTCTATGAGCGGCTGGAACCTGTCTACGAGGAGCTTCCGGGATGGCTCGCGGGCACGAGTGCCGCCCGCAGCGTCGAGCAGCTGCCGGCTGCGGCACGGGCCTACGTGGATCGGCTTGAAGCGCTGGCCGGGGTGCCGATCAGCCTGGTATCGGTCGGCGCGGAGCGGGAGCAGATGATCCGTCGCGGTGGCCGATGAGGGTTCGAGTGATGGGGCCGAATCCGTATACTCGCCGGACACCCCGCGGAGGCGCTCGTTGATCGACCCATCCATCCTGGTCCCCGACGCCGTCTCCACGCGCCTGCGGCGCACGTACGGCTTCGACGAGGTTGCCCTGGTCCCCGGCGCGGTGACCGTCGATCCGGCCGAGGTGCAGCTGGCGGTTGAGATCGGTGGGCACCGGCTGGAGATCCCGTTCATCGCGGCCGCCATGGATGCCGTGGCCGATGCCGACTTCGCCGTGCGTATGAGCCGCCACGGGGGCCTGGCGTTCGTGAACCTCGAGGGCCTCTACACCCGCTACCAGGATGCCTCGTCGATCATCGCGCGCGTCGCCGCTGCCGCATCGGGACAGGAGGCAGCAGCGGTCCTGGCCGAGGCCTACGCTGCGCCGATCCGCTCCGACCTGATCGCCGCCCTCATCGCCCGCATCAAGGCCCAGAGTGGCATCGCCGCGGTAGCCACCACCCCGGCCTCGGCCTGGGAGCACGCCGAGGTGGCGGCGGCAGCCGGCGCCGACCTGTTGCTCGTCCAGTCGCAGGTCTCCAGCGCACGCCACATCTCGACGTCCGGCCGGGTGCTATCGCTATCCGACCTCACCGGCGCTCTGAAGATGCCGGTCCTGGTCGGCAATACGGTGAGCGGCGACGCGGCCTACCAGCTGATGGAGCAGGGAGCCGCCGCGGTCATGGTGGGCGTCGGGCCGGGTGCTGCCTGCACCACGCGCGAGGTGCTCGGGATCGGCGTCCCGCAGGTGAGTGCAACCCTCGAGGTGGCTGCCGCGCGCGACAGATTCCATCGCGACACCGGCCGATACGTCCCGGTGATCACCGACGGCGGCATGAAGACCGGCGGCGACATCGCCAAGGCAATCGCCAGCGGCGCGGACGCGGTGATGCTCGGGTCGCCGTTCGCGGCGGCACTCGAGGCGCCCGGCCAGGGCTTCAACTGGGGCATGGCCGCGCCGTCACCGACCCTCCCGCGCGGGACCAGGATCCGGATCGGGGAGCGGCTGCCCCTGGAGCAGATCCTCTTCGGCCCGTCCCGCACCAGCCACGGCACGCAGAACCTGGTCGGCGCGCTCCGGCAGTCGATGGCCGCCCTCGGCGCTCGCACCATCGAGGAGATGCACAGCGTGGAGATGGTGATCGCCCCGTCGATCGCCACCGAGGGCAAATCCTGGCAACTGGCGGGCCGGGAGTAGTCGCGCGCCGTCGGTAGACCTCCCGGTAGACTGCGGGGTACGCAGCCGGGAGGGATCATTGCCGGAGGAGTCATCGCCGCGTACCCGCGGACGCACCGTGCACGGTGAGCTCGCCAACGCCGGCCACCGCGTGCTGGCTCCCGATGACGCCGAGGTCGAGGCCTACCTTGAGCAGGCGCTCCACGTCGCACCACCCACCCGACCCGCCGAGGAGCGAGCGCCAGCACAGCCCGATTCGGTCATCGTGCTCGACTTCGGCGGCCAGACTGCACAGCTGATTGCCCGCCGCATCCGCGAGTTGCACGTGTACTCCGAGTTGCTGCCCCACGACACGCCGTGGAATGAGATCGAGCGGCGGAGGCCGAAGGCGGTGATCCTTTCCGGTGGGCCGGCATCGGTCTATGACGAGGGAGCGCCGCATCCGGACCCCGCGATCTGGTCGGGCGGCGTTCCGGTGCTCGGCATCTGCTACGGCGTGCAGCTGATGGCCCACCAGCTGGGAGGCGAAGTGGCGCCCAGCTCGCGGCGAGAGTACGGGCCGGCATCGGTCCAGATCACGACCGAGGACGGACTGTTCCGGGGCCTCGACCGGAGCCAGCCGGTCTGGATGAGTCACGGCGACCAGATCGTGCGTCCGCCGCTCGGCT
>JAYUGK010000230.1:0-4392 GCA_043738415.1 Chloroflexota bacterium
AACGCGCCGGCGGTGGCCGCCATTTGTGCCCGGCTGGACGGCCTGCCGCTGGCGATCGAACTGGCCGCGGCGCGCGTCAAGCTCTTCGCTCCTGGCGCCATCCTGGCGCACCTCGAGAAGACCCTCGCCTTCCTGACCAGCACGGCGCGTGACCTGCCAGAGCGGCAGCGGACGCTGCGGGGTGCCATCGCCTGGAGCCACGACCTTTTGGATGCCACCGAGCGGACCCTGTTCCGGCGGCTGGGCATCTTCGTCGGTGGCTGCACCGTCGACGGTGCCCAGGCGGTCTGCGATCCGGACGGCGTGCTGGGCATCGACATGCTCGACGGGCTGGCCTCGTTCGTCGACAAGAGTCTTCTGACACAGGCGACGGGAGACGACGGTGAGCCACGCTTCGGCATGCTCGAGACAATCCGCGAATTTGCCGGGGAGCAGCTCGCCGCCAGCGAGGATGCGGAGCCGGTCAGGCGGCGCCACGAGGATCTGTTTGCTGGCCTCGCCGAACGGGCCGCAGGCGAGTTGCTGGGTCCGCAGCAGAAGGCGTGGGTGGATCGGCTGGATGCCGATCGGGACAACCTGCGGGCGGCGCTCCAGCACGCCGCCGACGACGGCCGGATCGAGCTGACGCTCGGATTCGGCGCCGCGTTGTGGCGGTTCTGGCAGCGTCGCGGGCACCTTGCCGAGGGGCGAACGGCGCTTGAGGGGCTGCTCGATAGGCCGGAGGCGGCTTCCCCGACGCAGGCTCGCGCCCGGGCGCTGGCGGGCCTCGGCGGCGTCACCTACTGGCAGAACGACATGGCGGCGGCAGGGCGGGCCTATGCCGAGGGCCTGGCCATCGAGCGAGCCCTGGACGATCCGAGCGGCCTGGCAGATGCGCTGTACAACTCCGGCTTCGTGGCCGCCGTCGACGGGGATCACGCGACTGCGCGCGCCATGTATGAAGAGAGCCTTGAGATCTTTACGCGCATCGGCGATCTGCCCGGGGTGCTGCGGTTGCGCGAGGCGCTTGCCTTCCTCCTATTCCACCAGGGTGACTTTGCCGAAGCTCGTGCGCTCCAAGAGGAGAACGTTCGCGCCTTCCGACAGGGCGGCGAGACATTCCGCGTCGCAATCGGATCCCCGATGCTGTCGCTGCTCCGGGCGAAAGACGGGGAGTTTGCATTCGCCCGCGAGCTCCAGGTCGAAGCCTTGGGAACCTTCCACGCTGTGGATGACATCCACAGCATCGTCAGGGTCCTGATCATGGCGGCCGCCACGGCCGTCGTGGAGGGCGACCTGGAGCGTGCCGCGACATTGAGCGGCGCAGCAGATGTCCTCCGCGAGCCGCTCGGCGAGATGGCCACGCCGATGACGACGCTCGGCCTCGAGGATCCCGCGGTGGCGGCGCGCACACGCTTGGGCGACGAGGCGTTCGAGCGGAGCTACCAGAAGGGGCGAACGCTTACCCTCGACCAGGCGAGCGATCTGCTGCGTGAGGCTGGTAGCAGCGCCGGGTAGCAACAGCCGCGAATAGTGGCGGCCAGTGGCCAAGTTGAGGGGCCCGCGGTGAGCGTAGCGGAGGCATCGGCGGACCCCTGTGGGCGCTACGGCGCACATTTGTAAAGCGCAGGTTGTGGGTTCGACTCCCCCCGTCGGCTCCAACTTATGGTCGGTGGCTGGGCGGGCCTGATACGTGCGGATTGTCAGGCGCGGTCGCCGGCGGGGCCGGGCTGGGGATCGCCTTCGGCGTCGTGTCGGCCGCCAGCTGCGCCTCATGCAGCGCCTGCTGCAGGCCATCCTGGGCGTTGCCCGGAGCGTTGGTGATCAGACCCTGCAGCACCTCCTGGTGTCGCTGCAAGGCGCCGATCACCGAAGGGTCGCTGATTCCGCCAGTGCTCAACTCGCTGAGCGTTCGCCGATAGGCCTGGAGCGCGGCCGTCAGGGCTGCCACGTCGCCATCGCGGGATGCCAGGCGCGCCTCAGCCAGGCGATCATCAAGCTCGCTCGCCAGGCCACGGTCGCGTGCCGCCGCCTCGTTGGGCAGCAGCAGCGAGCCGATTGCCAGACGGACCCCGTAGAACGGCTCTCCCGGTCCGCTTTCCGCAGCGACCACGCCCGCTCCGCCGACCAGCAGCACGGCGAAGGCGCCAGCCATGGCCCAGCCGCGAACCGACGGCCGCGCTGGTCGCCGCGCAGCGGATTCGAAGGTGGCCTGGTAGCTGGCCAGCACCGCAGCGCGCGCCCGCTGGAGGCGAACGGGGTCCGGCGCAAGGGCAGATGCAAGCTGACGTTCGAGCCCCTCCGCCAGCTCCACCTCGTCCGGAAGGGCGGGACGCATGTCGTCGTTCATCGGGAGCGCGACGCCTCCTCGGCGCGAATGGACCTCCGCATGGCACTGAGCGCGCGGAACTGCAGCGCGCGCACGGTTCCCTCGCGCTTGCCCATCAGGAGCCCGATCTCGCGCGGCGTCAGGCCGGCGGCGAATCGATAGGAGATCACCTCGCGCTGCTCCTCGGTCAGCTTCCGCATCGCCCGTCTGGTGGCGGCAAGCTCGTCCGCCTGCTCTGCGGCGGCCTCTGGACCCGGCGCCAGGCTGCGCATCTCGTGGACCGATTCCAGCGGCTCATGCGCGCGTCGGCCTCGCATGAGGTCGATCGTCGCGTTGCGCGCGAGGCGGAAGAGCCAGGCCTCGAACGGGATTCCGCGTCGCTGGTAGCGCGGCATCGCCTCGATCATCTTGAGAAACGTCCGTTGGGTGAGGTCCTCGGCATCGGCATGATTCCCGACCCGGAAGAGCGAGAACCGATAGACGCGTTCAGCGAAACGATCGTATAGGGCGCCCAGCGCGGCTGGGTCGCCCTGCTCGACCCGTTCGACCAGGCCCTCGATCTCGTCACGTTCGGTCATGCCTCCGCAAGCGTACCCGCGGCGTCATGCCGCGCGTCCCCAGATGGCTATGGCCGGCCAGGGTGGTTCGTGACCACATCGGGCAGGTTGGGGCTACCGGCGTCGCCGTTGACCGCGTCGGTGGCGCGGTTGAGGCCGATGTCACCGCCCAGGTGTCCGATCACGTTCTGCAGCGCAGTCACGGCAGCGTCGGCGGCGTGGCCGTCCCTGAGCCGATCGAGGACATCGTTGAGCGTTCCGTCCAGGCGATCCCAGTTCGCGGCGAACTTGCCAGCAGCGGTCGCATGGCCATCGGCGGCGTTCTCATCGGCGCCCTGGTCGTGGCTGTCGCCCTCCGCGCCGTTGTCGCCTCGAGCCGCTGCATGCGCCTGGCCGTCGTCCGTGGCGGATGGCAGTGAGGCGTAGGCGACCAGCGCGCCGCCTGCGGTGAGGACCGTGGCCAGCAGGCCGGCCCGGACGAGGCTGGCGCCTCGATTCTTGGGGTTCATCAGGAAAAGTTCCTCGCATGGTCTGGTCTTGCGCGGAGCCGGCAGGCCGACATCCGCATAGCGTCTGCTCATGAGAACGGCGGTGTCGTCGGGCTGTTACGCGCCGAGGGGCTCTGCCGCCCCGGCTTGAGAGGGCGGGAGCCCTTCGCTATACTCGCCACCGGTCGCTTCCGTGGGTAGGTTGAGCAGGTGGTGAGCTCCGCTGACTGTAGATCAGCCGTCTTCGACTGTGGGGGTTCGATTCCCTCCCTGCCCACCAAATCTGATACATAGGTTTGCCCAGGTAGTCCGATGGTTGCCCAGCATCGGATCTCTCGCGCAGAATCGTTGCACGCCCACGTAGCTCAGTTGGCAGAGCACGTCCTTGGTAAGGACGAGGTCTCCGGTTCGAGCCCGGACGTGGGCTCCACCTCTCGCAGGTGGCCAGCATCGGTTCAATCTGCGCAGGAGGCTTGACCAGCGGTGAATCTCAATGTCGCGTTGCCGTTTCTCTCGTCGCTCTTCTCGTTTGTCTTCGCGGCGATGGTCGGCGACCAGTGGCTCCGCCGCCGGCAGCCGTATCAGCTCGTGTGGACGATCGGCCTGCTCTGGTACGGGATCAGCGCGGGCACCGAGTTCATCGGGGGAGCCTGGGGCTGGAATGAGCCGCTCTACCGGGTCTGGTACCTGGTCGGCGCCTTCGGGGTGGCGTCGTACCTGGGGCTGGGGACCATCTTCCTGCTGCGGGCGACCCGCTTCGGCTACTTCATCTCCTTTCTCTTTGTTCTCGGTGCCCTGGCCAGCCTCGGGGCCTCGGTGAAATACGCCGATGCCGGCGCTCCCGCGTCTTCGGGCATCGTGGCGGCCGTGGTTGCGGGGTCGCTGGCGGCGGGGGTGGCCACCGCGGTCGCCACGCGCGTCGACCGGCGAGCCGCCGCCTACCTCACCGCCGCCATCCTGGTCGTCGGCTCTTGCCTGCTGCTGGATATGCTGGGCGTCGAGCGTGTCGTCACGTCCTCCATCCCCTGCGGCCACGGCA
>JAYUGK010000231.1:0-11975 GCA_043738415.1 Chloroflexota bacterium
GGCGGAAACGGCGGCGTCGTTCTCGGCGAGCTGCGGATCCCGAGCGGCGTGGCGGCGGTGATCATCGCCACCGTGCCGATCTGGATGAACATGGCCGACGGGATCCTGGTCGGTCGCGGGCCGAGCCGCCTCGCCACCGGCGGCCTGCTGGTGGGCCTGGTGGGCGTGGGCATCCTCCTCTTTCCATCGGGCGGCGCCGATGCCCTGGATCCGATCGGCATCGTGCTGGTGGTCGGCGCGTCCCTGAGTTGGACGGCGGGCTCTCTGATCGCGCGGCGAGGGCAGCTCCCCAAGAATCAGCTTCTGGGCAGCGGCATGGAGATGCTCGCCGGCGGGGTGGCGCTGGCCGTCGTCGGACTGCTGATCGGCGAAGTCGGCCAGACCGATCCGAGCCGTTTCTCGACGGGATCCCTGATGGCGGTCCTCTACCTGGTGGTGATCGGCTCGCTGCTGGCCTTCAGTGCCTACACCTGGCTGCTCAGCCACGTGCCGATCAGCACGGTCAGCACCTATGCCTACGTCAACCCGATCGTGGCGGTCGCGCTGGGGACGATCCTGCTCCACGAGCCGATCACGCCCCGGATGCTCATCGCCGCCGCGCTGATCCTGGGCGCCGTGGTGGCCATGGTGAGCGGACGGCCACGGCTGGCCGAGGAGCAGGGCCCGGCACCCGAGGCCGCCGCCATGGAGCCCAGTTCCGAGTCCGGCTGAGCGGTCGCCGCTACGACACCCTCGGCAGCTCGAACCAGATCTCCGTACGACCGGTCCTCGACGACGCGCCCACGCGTCCTCCGTGTGCCTCCACGATCTGCCGCACGATCGCCAGCCCGATCCCCGCGCCGCCGCTGGCCCGCGCACGGGACTGGTCGACCCGATAGAGCCGCTCCCAGATGAACGGCAGCTCCTCCGCGGGGATCAGCGGGCCATTGTTCTCGACTGAGCAGCGGACTCTGCCATCGGAGGAGCTGAGTCGGACCGTCACCTCGCCATCGTCGTCGGTGTAGCGCGCCGCATTCTGCATCAGGTTGCTCATCACCTGGCCGATCCCGTCCGGATCGGCCGGCACCGACGGGACCCCGACCGGATCCCGCAGGTGCGCCGAAATACGGCGGCTGGTGAGCTCGGCCGAGTGCAGCTCGATCGCCCGCAAAGCGGCCGCACCGAGATCGACAGTGACGCGCGGAGCTGCCGAATGACCGTCCTCCTCGCTTCCGCGGCGCGCGAGCTGGTCCAGCCCCTGGACCAGCCGGGTGAGTCGCACGATCTCCTCGTGGATCGTGCGCAGCATCTCCGGGGTGGGTGCCGCGACCCCGTCGGCCAGCGCCTCGGTATAGCCCTGCAGGCTGGTGAGCGGCGTGCGCAACTCGTGGGCGACGTCCTCGACCAGCGAGCGGCGCAGCTGTTCGGCTCGCTCCAGCGCGATTGCCATCTGGTTGAATGACCCGGCCAGCCGCTGCAGCTCGGGGTCGGCGGGTTCACTGACGCGGGTCGCCAGGTCGCCGGCCGCGATGGCGCGCGTGGCATCGGTCAGTCGATCCAGCGGTTCCAGGATGCGACGCAGCAGCCACCAGGCGGCGAGCACCCCGATCAGCAGCCCCGCGGCGGCCCCGACCAGCAGCACGCGACCGACGTACTGGTCGAACATCGCCTGCGCTTCGGCAGCCGATAGGCCGCTGGCCATCGCCAGGTGCGTGATCTGCTCGGAGCTGAAGCGCTGGACCGCCGCGATCATGACCGCAGCCACCACCAGCGAGAGGAACACGAAGAGCGCAATCAGCCGGAGACGAAGCGAGGGCATCGGCTCAGGCCGGGCCGGCTGTCGGGTCGCGCTGGACGACCGTTCCGACGAACCGGTAGCCGACGGTGCGGACGGTGGCAATGAAGCGGGGAGCGGCGGCGAGATCGCCCAGCTTGCGGCGGAGGCGTCCCAGGTGGACATCGATGGTGCGATCCAGGATGCCCGGGTCGTCGTTGCCGTGGATCGCATCGATCAGGTCATCGCGCGAGAAGACGCGGCCCGGGCGGCGCATCAGGCCGAGCAGGATCCGGAACTCGAACGGTGTGAGGTCGAGCACCCTGCCGTCGAGCCTCGCTTCGACGGCGTTGGGGTCCAGCTCGAGCGGCACGCTCACCAGGACCGGCGCGTCCCGCTGCTGGTCCAGGCGATGACGACGCAGGAGGGCGCGGACCCGCGCCATCAGTTCTCGCGGTGAGAAGGGCTTGACCACGTAATCGTCCGCCCCCAGGTCGAGCCCAATCACCTTGTCCGAGTCCCCGCTACGGGCGGTGAGCAGCAGGATCGGCACCTGGCTCGACTCTCGGATCCGGCGGCAGACCTCGAACCCGTCCAGGCCGGGGAGCATCACGTCGAGCAGGATCAGGTCGGGCCGTTGCCGCAGGGCGATCTGCAGCGCCGTCTCGCCGTCGGCAGCGAAGAGGGCGCGGTGGCCCTCGCGCTCGACGTAGAGGCGCAGCAGGTCACGGATCTTCGCGTCGTCGTCGACGAGCAGCACAGTCGCCATCGGGGCAAGAGTATGAATGCCCCGTGACGGCAGCATGAAGGCGGTCGGTTCGCCCGGCTTGGCGTCGCACCCGCGCTCGACAAAGTAGAATCGGATTCCGATGACCAGCCAGCGCCCCACCGATCCGATCGGCTTCGGAAGCGGCGTTTCCACCGACCACAAGGACGGTGTTCGCTGGATCGATTACAGCTCCATCAGCTGGAATCCGGTCTTCTGCAAGCGCTGCGATATCTGCATTGAGATCTGCCCCAAGGACACCCTGGTGCTCCGTAACGACGCGATCCTTGAAGAAGAGAACTGCATCCTGTGCGGGCTGTGCGAACGCTATTGCCCGGACATGGCGATCGAGATGCTCCCCGAAGCGGTGACTGCCTATGCCGCTCGTGGCAGCTCGGCTGTGGAGCCTTCCTAGACCGATGCGGCGCCTGACCCAGGGCAACGAAGCGGTATTCCGCGGCGCGGTGGCGGCCGGTGCCAACTATTACGCCGGCTACCCCATCTCGCCCTCGACCGAGATTCTGAACGTGGCATCCGGCTGGGCCGCTCAACATCCCGGCTTCCGCTTCCTGCAGGCCGAGGATGAGATCGCCTCGGCCAACGCGATCATCGGTGCCAGCCTGGCCGGGGCAAAGGCATTCACCGCCACCAGTGGTCCGGGCTTTTCGCTGATGCAGGAAGCGGTTGGCTACGCGCAGAAGGTCGGCGTGCCGTGCGTCTTCGTCAACGTCCAGAGAGTGGGTCCGGCGACCGGTATGCCGACCATGCCCGGCCAGGGCGACGTCATGCAGGTGCGCTATGGGAGCACCGGGGACTATTCGCCGATCGCGTTCTACCCCAACGGCGTCGCTGAGGCGTTTCGGGTGACCGTCGAGGCCTTCAACGCGGCCGAGGAGTCGTGCTCCCCGGTGGTCATACTGAGCGACACGTTCATCGGGCACCTGAACGAGGTGGTCGACCTCGACGAGGCCGGAGTCGGGATCCGCGTGGCGCCGCGAACGATCGCGCCGCTGGGCCAGCACGAGCCGGGCAAGCCACGCTTTTTCGCGGGCGTGCTGATGTACGAGCACGGCCCCAACGCGGGTGAGCCGGCCACCGCCGACGCGGACGAGTACCTGCGCCAGTACTACGAGACCAAGCACCGCCACGCCGAGGTGGCGCAGCGCTACGCCCTCTTCGAGCATGGTTGGAACGTGGGTGCCAGGGTGCTGGTGATCTGCTACGGCATCGTCAGTCGCGTGGCGGCCCCGCTGGCCGCCGACTATGCCCTCTTCCGGCCGATCCGCATCCATCCGCTGCTTGCCGACGAGATCCGCGCCGTAGCGGACCGCTATGAGCAGATCGTGTGCATCGAGGCCAACGATGGTCAGTACGCCGACATGGTGGAGCTGGCCCTGCGCCGCGAGGTGAAGCGCGTGCCGTTGCTTGGTGGGCGCGTCAGCCTGGAGGCGGTCCGTGACGGCTTGGCTCGGGTCCTGTCGGGCGGTCCGTCCGAGCCGCCGATCCCGCCTGTTCCCGTGGAGTCGGCCGAGCGATCGCCGCTGGGGATCGGCTGATGCCCGAGCTGGCCCTCGCCGAGCTGGACTTCAAGCGCCGCCTGAAGGTCGACCTGTTCCCGACCATCTGGTGCCCCGGCTGCGGGATCGGCACGATCATGATCCAGCTGGCCATGGTGCTTGACGAGATGGGCCTCGACGAGACGAACACGATCATCGTGACCGGGATCGGCTGCACCGGGCGGATGGGCAGCTACCTCAAGCACGAGAGCGTCTACACGCTCCACGGACGCACCCTGCCGGTGGCCGAGGCGATCAAGACAGTTCAGCCGGAAATGAACGTGATCGTGGTCTCCGGCGACGGCGACACGGCGAGCATCGGCGGGAACCACCTGATCCACGCCATCCGCCGCAATGCCCGGCTGACCGTCCTTTGCAACAACAACGAGATCTACGGGCTGACCGGCGGCCAGACCGGCCCGACCACGCCGACCGGCACCAAGACCCTCTCGTCCCCGGCCGGCAATCCCAATACGCCGATCAACCTCCAGGGGTTGGTGCGCAACTCTCCTCACGCGCTCTACGCCAAGACGACCGTCTACCACCTGCTCCACATGCGCAACGCCATCCGCGCGGCGATCGAGCACGACGGGTTCTCCTTCGTGGACATCACCAGCCAGTGCATCGAGAACAACGGGCGCCGGATCGGCTTTGCCAGCGCCAACGAGATGCTCACCTTCTACCGCAAGACCTACAAGCGAGCCGCCAAGGATGCGAAGGAGCTGGCACCGTTCGAGATCGGCGTCCTGGATCCGCGCGATCGCGAGGTCCGTGCCACCAGCGGTTCCCCTCCGGCGGCCACTCCGGACGCCGGCCCCGCGGTCGAGCCGGCGCCCAAGCCCCGCCCGGCGGTTGACGACGACGAGAAGGCTCGCCGCCGGGCAGACTCCCAGCGCCGACTGGCCCTCATGCAGCAGCTCGACCCGGGCGTCAAGCTCCAGGTGGCAAAGGGCGAGCTGACTCTGGCCGACGCGCTTCGCGCCGCCGGCATCGACCCGGAATCGGCCGGCTGATGGCGACCCGCATCGCGCTCGACGGGGTCGGCGGCCAGGGTGTCCGCGTGATCGCGGCCGTGCTCGGGGCGCTCCTCGCCAGGATGGGCAAGGAGGTCACGGTGCTCTTCGACTACGACTCGAGCGTACGAGGCAGCATGTCCGACGCCTTCGTCATCTTCGACGACAAGCCGATCGCCAACCCGGTGGTCGAAGAGGCGGACATCCTGCTCAAGCTCGCCGACAAGGGGCACCTGCGCATCAGCGGGCGGACCGTGGTGACCGATCTCGGCCTGGGCAAGCCCGGCGACGAACAGATCCCGTTTGCCTCCCTCGGCTCCGCGTACTTCGGCAAGGAGCTGTTTGGAAACATGATCGCGCTCGGTCGGCTGCTGCGCCTCGCGGCCATCGATTTCGACGAGACGTCGATCCGGGAGTCACTGCCGCGCCGCTACCAGGACGAGAACGTGGCCGCCATTCGCTTTGGCTACCAGCTCACCCACGAAGAGGTGGCGCGGCTGGCAGCGGTCGCACCGCCGAGCCGATTCGAGATGAACGACGCGGCCACCGCGCCGCGCCACCGCAAGACCGGCGGGCCGGGCGGTGGCATGGGAATCGGCGACGTCGCCGAATCGGGCTGAGCCCTAGGCTGTTGCCGCCAGCTCGAGCGCGGCCAGGGCGGTGTCGAGACGAGATGCCTCGTCCTCGGAGAGGCGGCGCAGCGGGGCGCGCATGTCCGCGTTGATCGGCACGCCGCGGCGCCCCAGTACGTGCTTGACCGACGCGATGAACGGCTGGCTCTCCATGGTGTTGCGCAGTGCTCGCAGTCGCTGCTCGGCGGCGGCGTCCGGGCTGTCGAGACCGGCGCGGACCACCTCGGGAAAGGCGGCGGCCAGGCCCGAGACGGCGCCGGTCGCTCCCCGGGCCATGGCCAGCGGGATGAGCGGCTCCGAGCCGACGTATACCGGCAGCCCAAGCGCAAGGTACGGCTCGACCTTCTCGAAGGGTGACTCGCTGACTTTCAGCCCGGCCAGGTTGGGTGCGCTGTCGCGCACCCGCGACACCACCTCGACCGTCACGGGATAGCCGCTGCGAGCGGCGAAGGCGTAGATGTAGAAGGGGAGCGGATCGCAGGCCGCCGCCGCCGCCAGCAAGTGGGCAGCAAGTGCGTCGGCGTCGAGCGGAAAGTAGGGGGGCGGGATGACGGCCACCGCGTCGGCGCCGATCTCTGCCGCCTGCGCCGCGAGCGCCACCGTGTCCGCGGTGTTCTGTGCTCCGCAATGGACGACCAGCTGTCCTCGCAGCGCCGCCCGGAAGATGACCGCGGTGCGCATGCGCTCCTCGATCGAGAGCAGGATCCCTTCGCCGGTGGTGCCGCAGGCGAAGACCCCGTCGGCCCCGCGCTCGACCAGGAAGGCGACCATCGGCCAGATCGCCTCGTCGTCCACCATCGCTCCGCCGCGAGCGAGGGGGGTGGCTGCGGCGACGATCAGCGGCGGTCGGTCGGGCATGGCGCAAGGGTAGCCCGTTTGCCCTTGCCGCCGCAGATGCGGGAGGCTAGGCTGCCCGGCACGATGACAAGCGTCCCGCCAGCGCCTCTCGACCTGGCAACGATCCGCCGGGCACCCAAGGTGCTGCTGCACGAGCATCTTGATGGAGGGCTGCGGCCGTCGACCATGGTCGAGCTCGCAGCCCAGATCGGCTACTCCGGGCTGCCGACAGCCGACCCCGGTGAGCTCGCCACCTGGTTCAAGCCGGCGTCGGGCACCGGTGGCCGCTCGCTGGTTGACTATCTCGAGGCGTTCGACCACACCGTCGCGGTCATGCAGAGCGCGGAGGCGATCGAGCGCGTGGCGGCCGAATCGGTTGAGGATCTTGCGGTGGACGGGATCGTGTACGCCGAGATCCGATTCGCTCCCGAACAGCATCTGCGCGGGGGCCTGACGCTTGACGAGGTGGTCGAGGCCGCGGCCGCGGGGGTACGGCGCGCATCGGTTGGCCGGCCAATCGTGGTCGGACTGCTGCTGGCGGCCATGCGCCAGGCGGCGCGATCGGTGGAGATCGCGGAGCTCGCGGTCCGGCATCGAGACAGCGGTGTCTTCGGATTCGACGTCGCCGGGCCGGAAAAGGGATACCCCCCGACCCGCTACCTCGACGCGTTCCAGCTGATCGCCCACGAGAACTTCCACTTCACGATCCACGCCGGCGAGGCCTTTGGACTGCCGTCGATCTGGGAAGCGCTGCAGTGGTGCGGAGCGGAACGGCTGGGTCACGGCGTGCGGATCGTGGACGACATCACGGTCCAGCCCGACAGCAGGGCCACGCTCGGGCGCCTGGCCGCCTACGTCCGTGATCAGCGCATCCCGCTCGAGATGTGCCCGACCTCGAACGTGGACACCGGAACCGTCGCCAGCCTGGCCGACCACCCGATCGACCTGCTCAAGCGGCTCCGCTTCCGCGTCACCCTGAACACGGACGACCGGCTGATGAGCAATATCACCCTCTCGGACGAGTTCGCCAACATGGTTGCCACCTTTGGCTGGGACCTGGCCGACATGGAGTGGCTGACCCTCAACGCCATCAAGAGCGCCTTCCTCCCGTTCGATGGACGCCTGCGGATCATCAACGAGCAGATCAAGCCCGGCTATGCGACGCTGCGCGCCGAAGCTGCCGCGGTGGACGTGCCGGCAGCCTGACCGGGCCGATCCATCGGTGTATCCTCAGCCAGCCGAATGAGCACCCCTGAACGAGGGATTTCGACCCCATGACCTACGTGATTGCTGAACCGTGCATCGGCGTCAAGGACGCGTCGTGCGTTGACGTCTGTCCCGTCGACTGCATCAAGACGACCGATGAGGCTCCGCTCTTCTACATCGATCCTGAGGAGTGCATCGACTGCGGCGCGTGTGAGCCGGAGTGTCCGGTGACCGCCATCTTCGCCGAGGACGCGCTTCCCGAGCAGTGGACCAACTTCACCCAGATCAACGCCGATTTCTTCAAGCACTGACCCGTCCGTGGTGCGCCTGATCGCTCTCTACAGCCCACCCGACGATCCCGTCGCGTTCGCCGTCCACTACCGCGACGTGCATGCGCCGATCGTGGCGCGCTATCCGGGGATCCGCGAGGTCCGGTTGACCCGGCTCGCCGGACTGGGTGACCGGCCACCGTCTCACCACCTCATGGCCGAGATGATCTTTGACTCCCGGGCCGACCTCGATGTTGCGCTCGCCTCCGAGGCGGGGCGCGAGAGCGGGCGTGACCTGCGCAACTTTGCGCAGGCGGGGGTCACTCTCTTCGTGGCCGACGATGAGGTCGCGTTCGATGCCTGAGCCGAAGGCGCCTCTGCCGGTCGACCCGGCCAGCCTGGCCTTTGAGCGGATTCGCTACGCGAAGGACGCTGCGACCGGGGTGGCCACCGTCACCATCGATCGGCCGCAGGTGCTCAATGCGTTCGACTTCCTGACCCTGCGCGAGCTGGGCCGCGCCTTCGAGGACGCATCCTGGGACGAGGGAGTGGCCGTGGTGGTGGTCACCGGCGCCGGCGATCGGGCCTTCTGCACCGGGGCGGACCTCGACGAGCAAGCCAGCATGGGGGCGACCAGCGGCCAGTACTGGCGCTGGATGGGCGCCTTCATCGAGATGCACGACCGGCTGCGCAACATCGGCAAGCCGACCATTGCCCGCCTCAACGGGATCTGCGTCGGCGGCGGGAACGAGCTGCAGATCGCCTGCGACCTGTCGGTGATGGTCGACGATGCCTACATCCGCCACGTGGGCCCCGAGCACGGCTCTGTGCCGGCCGGAGGCGCAACCCAGTGGCTGCCGATCCTGGTTGGCGACCGCCGCGCCCGCGAGATCCTGATGCTGTGTGAGCCGATCCGGCCGGCGCAGGCGCTTGATTGGGGGCTGGTCAGCCGGGTCGTGCCGCGTGCCGACCTCGACGAGACCATCGCGATGATGGCCGCCAGCCTGCGCGCCAAGCTCCCCGAAGCGCTGCGCTATACCAAGACGCAGCTCAACTGGTGGCGCGACCTGGCGTGGTCACAGACGGTGACCCACGCCCGAGACTGGCTGGCGCTGCACTCGACCGCCGACGAGACCCGCGAGGCGGTGGCGGCCTTCCACGAAAAGCGAGCACCTCGGTACGAGACCCTTCGGGAGCTCGCGGCCACGCCACGCATCTGCGCCGGCTGCGGAGCGAGCGGGCTCCCCGCCAGCCACGGCTACTGCGGGGTCTGCGGCACGGAGCTCGAATCGGCGTTCGAGGCGATCCCATGAGCAACGAGCTCTTCGTCCTGGTCGAGCGCGATGAAGCGCGCCGCGTGGCGCTGCTGCGGCTGAATCGACCGAAGCAGCTGAACGCGCTGAACGCGCAGGTGATGGATCAGCTGTGCGAGGCGCTGGAGGCGCTCGACGCGGACGACGCGATCCGCTGCCTGGTGGTCACCGGCAACGAGCGCGCATTTGCCGCGGGCGCGGATATCGGCGAGATGGCGGTCGCCTCGCCGATCGACATGCTGCGGAGCAACCGGATCGCGCAGTGGGACCGGGTGCGCCGCATCTCGAAGCCGGTGATCGCGGCGGTCAGCGGATGGTGTCTGGGCGGCGGCTGCGAGCTGGCGATGGCCCTCGACCTGATCGTGGCGGGAGAGGGGGCGCGCTTCGGTCAGCCGGAGATCAATCTCGGCGTGATCCCCGGCGCCGGCGGCACGCAGCGTCTGACGCGCGCCATCGGCAAGAGTCGGGCGATGGAAATGGTGCTCACCGGCGAGCCGATCGACGCGGCTGAAGCGCTGCGCCTGGGGCTTGTCGCTCGCGTCGTGCCTGATGAGCTGCTGGTCGAGGACGCCCTGGCGCTGGCGGCGGTCATCGCCGCCAAGTCGCCGGTTGCTCTTCGACTTGGCAAGGAGGCGGTGAATGCGGCCTTCGAGATGAGCCTGACCGATGCGCTTGCCCACGAGCGGAAACTCTTCTACCTTCTGTTCGCCTCAGACGACCAGAAGGAGGGGATGGCGGCCTTCCTCGAGAAGCGGGCGCCGGACTTCAAAGGGCGCTAGGAGGGACCGATGGTCGAGCCCAGCTACCAGTCGATTCGCTACGAGCTGGACGGCGCGATCGCGACGATCACCCTCGACCGGCCGGAGAGCCTCAACGCGCTGAACGGCGCCATGCGGTGCGAGCTTCGCGCGGCGCTGAAGGTGGCGGCGCGCGACGACGCGGTGCGAGCGGTCGTCATCACCGGCGCCGGGCGCGGATTCTGCAGCGGTGCCGACCTGCGCGGGGGCAGCGCCGAGCGCGAATTCCGCCGCGTGCTGCTAGATGAATACAACCCGCTGGTGCGCGCCATCCGCGATCTGCCCAAGCCGGTGATCGCCGCCGTGAACGGGGTGGCCGCCGGAGCCGGCGCGTCACTGGCCCTGGCCTGCGACCTGGTCTTTGCCGCCGAAGGAGCCCGATTCATCCAGGCGTTCGTCCGAATCGGCCTCGTGCCCGATTCGGGGTCGACTCGGACCCTGGTCCGGACGCTGGGCCGACACCGCGCCGCCGAGCTGATCTTCGGTGGCGAGCCGCTGTCGGCCGCCGAGGCGCATGCCGCCGGGCTGGTGGCTCGCGTCGTGCCCGCGGACCAGCTGGCAGAGGCGGTGCAGGCCGAGGCACGTCGGCTGGCCGCGGCCCTGACCCGCGCCATCGGCTACGCCAAGCGACTCATCAACCATGCCGAGGACGCGTCGCTGGCCGAAAGCCTGGCCCTCGAGGCCGGCCTCCAGGAGCTGGCAGGGCGGACCGATGATCATGCCGAGGGGGTCGCCGCCTTCGCCGAGAAGCGGGAGCCGCGCTTCGTTGGTCACTGAGCCGGAGGGGCCCGGAGAGATCGGGCGCATCGGCGTGCTGGGGGCCGGCACGATGGGGGCCGGGATCGCGCAGGTGGCGGCGGAGGCAGGGATCGAGGTCCTGCTGCACGACCCGCTGCCCGGGGCGGTCGGCCGTGCTCGGACGCGCATCGCCGCATTTCTGACACGCAAGGTCGAGAAGGGGCAGCTGTCCGCCGACACCGCCACCGTTGTCCTGCAGCGTCTCCACCAGGCGGCCGATTTCGAGGCACTGGCGGGAACGGAACTGGTCATCGAGGCGATCCCCGAGGAATTGGAGCTCAAACGCGACGCGTTTCGTCGGCTCGATGCCGCCGCCCCGCTGACCACCATCCTGGCCACCAATACCAGCAGCCTCTCCGTGGCGCAGATCGCGTTGGCCACCGCGCACCCCGAGCGAGTGTTGGGCATGCACTTTTTCAATCCTGTGCCGATCATGGCGCTGGTCGAGCTGATTCCGGGTCCGCTCACTGCTCCGGTCGTGACCGATGCCGCGCTGCGCGCGGTACGCCGCCTGGGCAAGACCGCCGTCCTGGCCGCCGACACCCCGGGCTTCATCGTCAACCGGGTGGCGCGTCCGTTCTACCTCGAGGCGCTGCGGATCGTCGGCGAGGGCTCGGCGGGGATCGAGCAGGTCGACGCGGCGATGCGCGCGGTCGGCTTCCGGATGGGCCCCTTCGAGCTCGTTGACGCGATCGGTGCTGACGTCAACCTGGCGGTCAGCCAGAGCGTCTTCGAGGCCTTCTCCCGCGAACCGCGCTATACCCCGCACCCCATCCAGGAGGCGCTGGTGACCGCGGGTCGCCTCGGTCGCAAGACCGGTAGCGGCTTCTATGACTACGCGGCGGACGGCGCCCGCGGCGCTCCGTGGATGGGCCTCGGAGACGGGGTATCCCGGCCGATGGCCGTCGACTCGATCGCAGCCCGGATCCTGGCGACGATCGTCAATGAAGCGGCCTCTGCTGTCGCCGACGGGGTGGCCACCCCCGAAGCAGTGGACCTGGCCATGCGGCTCGGGACGAATTACCCGCAGGGGCC
>JAYUGK010000232.1:0-4327 GCA_043738415.1 Chloroflexota bacterium
TAGGGACGGGGGCGGCCTCGGTAGCGGGCAGCCTCTGCCTCGAGCCGCTCCCTGGCCCCCGGACCGATCGCCACCCGAACGTAGCACGCCACGCTTGGAGCGGGCCTTCCCGCGGTCGCGGCACCGTCGGCGATCCGCTCGCGTGCCCAGGCGATCCGCTCGGGAAAGGCCCAGTTGAGCAGCACCAGGTCGGCAACCTGGCCTCCCAGGAAGCACATCCGCGGGCCGAGCGCGGAGACCGCAAGGCGCACCCCAGGCAGCAGGTCTCGCAGCTCGGCGATCGCGCCGCGCACCACCGCCAGCGATGACCCCGACCCGGTGCCCACCCCGAGCACGAGCCGCTGGGCCGGCAGCGCCAGCGCGGACACCTCCGCCGCGATCGAGGCAGGGCTGCGTTCCGAGAGCGGCACGACTCCGACGCACAGGTCGAGGCGCTGGCTGCTCCCCGCTGCGGCCGCAAGGGTCGCCAGGCCGGAGCCGAGCCGCCCGTCGTTCGCCCACAGTTCGTCGTAGCCGAGTTGCTCCACCTGCTCGCCGAGGCGGGCCAGCTCAGCGGCCTCGGGGTGAGGCCGGGCGGTCATCCCAAACCCGAGGTGGTGCGGCATCGGGCGATGATGACACCCCGTCGTACACTCAGGGCAAACATGCAGCCGAGGGTACCCATGCACGCGTTCATCGTCGATCTCCCCAACCGTCCCGGCAGCCTGGCCGATATCGGCGAGGCCGTAGCAGCCGCCGGAGCGAACATCACCGGCGTCACGGGCTCGACGGCCGGGGATGCCGGCCAGGTGACGCTGACCACCGATGACATGGAGGGCACCCGCGCCGCCATCCAGGCCCGTGGTTGGCCCTTCCGCGAGGTGGCGCTGGTGATCGCGGTGCTCGAGCACCGCCCGGGGACCCTGGCTGCCGCCGCGCGCGGGCTGGCAAATGCCGGGATCAACATCGACACGATGTTCGTGATCGGCATGGACGGCGGGAAGGTGCAGGTCGCGTTTGGCGTGAGCAACGCCGAGGCTGCGACCGCTGCGCTGGGGGAGATGGCCTCCTAGCGAGGGCCCATCGCGTCGCGGCCGACATCGGGTCGGTCAGTGACGAAGCCCCACAGGCCGAAGGCCGCCAGGTGCTTCATGCGGTCCGCATCGTTGACGACATAGCAGCCCACCTGGCGTCCAAACGCCAGCGCCATGGCAAGGCTGCGCGCGGGGTCCAGTCCAAGGTCGCCCTCGTACGGGTGCACCGCCGTATAGCCGTGCTCAACGGCGTAGGTCAGGCCGGCCTCGAAGCTCTGTGACGGGACCAGCAGGTAGCCGGTCGGCAGGGAGGGGTCGAGCGAGTGGGCCTGGTCGAGGGCGTTCTCGTCGAAGCTGATGAGGGTGACCGCCTGTGCCGCTCGCACCTTCGAGCCCCGGAGCGTCTCCACGGTTGCCTCGGTCGCCCGGCGTGCCTTCAGCTCGACCACCAGGCCGATCCCGTCCGGCAGCCAGTCGAGCACCTCGGGCAGCGTCGGAATGCACAGGCCCTTTCCACGGAACGGGGTGGAGCCGTCGGGCGCGGTGAACCTGAACCCCGCATCGACGGCGCGAAGCTGCTTCATCGTCTGCTCGCTCACCGCCCCGCTGCGGTCGGTTGTGCGCTCCAGGGTCTCATCGTGAATCACCGCGAGCTGCCCGTCACTGGTGAGATGCACGTCGAGCTCGATCGCATCGGCCCCCATCTCGACCGCCAGGCGATACGCCTCCATGGTGTTTTCCGGGGCATACGCCGATGCGCCTCGGTGCGCGACCACCAGCGTCACGGCGTCTCTCCAGGCGGCACGATGGCCGGCTCCAGCGGCATGGCGAACTGCTCCTCGACGTCAGGATGGGCCGATCCCTCCGGCACACCGCGCAGGATCCAATAGCCGATCCCCAGCAGCACCAGCAGTGACAGGATGGCGATCTGGTAGGCAGTCCGCCCGAGCGGTGCCAGGAAGAAGTAGATGATCGCTCCGTAGAGGATCGGTCCGACCACGGCGCTGAACTTGCCGGCCAGCCCGAAGAGGCCGAACATCTCGCCGACCCGCTCCGACGGCGTGAGTCGCAGCAGGTAGAGCCGATCGGTCACCGCCACCCCGCCGAGCCCCGAGCCGAGGATCGCTCCGGCCACCAGGAAGACCGGTTTCTCCAGCACCAGGCCGCCCAACAGCAGGCCGACCATCCAGGACAGCAGCACGGTCAGGAGGGTCCGCTTCGGGCCCCAGCGATCGACCAGGATGCCCCAGCCGAACGAGGCGACGACCGCCACCACGGTCAGCAGCAGCAGGACCGACAGTGCCTCCGACTCGCTGAAGCCGACCGCATGGATGGTGAACAGGCTCATCACCGCGATGGTGGTGTTGACCGCGTCGCTGTAGAAGAAGCGGCCGACGATGAAGCGCCGCAGGCCCGGCTCCTCGCCGGCATGCCGCCAGGTGACGCCCAGCTGGCCCCACGAGGCGAGCGCATCTCTCACCCGGAAGGGCGCGCCCGGCCGCTGTGCCTCGCGGACGACCATGAAAAGCGGTATGGCGAAGATGGCGAAGAGGGCCGCCACCAGCACGAACGACGAGGCGGTGATCAGCCCGTCGGCGTCAGTGGTGAAGCGCAGCAGCAGCCCGGACACGATCGTCCCCAGGTACCCAAGCGCCACCCCGACGCCGGACAACCGCCCGCGCTTGTTCGGACGCGCCACGTCCGGCAGCAGTGCGTCGTAGTAGATCAGGGCCGCCTGGTAGCCGAAGTTGGCGATCCCGAAGGCCAGCAGTCCGATCCAGATATTGGCAAAGCCGATCAAGGCGCCCGGCCCGACGCAGAGCACGGTGAAGACGAGCAGGTAGCGCTTGCGTCCGCCGGTCCGGTCGCTCATGGCTCCGAGCGCCGGTGAGACGAGGGCGTTGACCAGCACCGATGCGCTGGCCGTCACCGTGAATGCCAGCGTTCCGGTCGCCTCTCCCAGGAAGCGCGTGGCCCACGGACCCATCGCGAAGCTGACGATGGCGAAGGAAAAGATGGTGTTGGCGAAGTCGTAGAGCGCCCAGCTGAGCCCTTCGACCGCGCTGCCGGAGCGCGTCAGGCCGGCCAGGCCACGCCACCAGGCGGTCGGCGCGAGCGCCGTCACCGCGTGCGCCAGCCGCTCATCATCCGCGGATCATAGCGGCGCCGCTTCGCGTCCGGCCACCGTCTGACGCGCGTCCGGTCGTCACGCTACCCTGTCCACTGCTTCCTGAAAGAACGACCAGAACCCGAGGTGGTCTTGGAGATCCGCGAACCCCACCCGACCGGTATCTTCGCCGCGGTCGGACGCTTCGACTATCGATTCCGCAAGCTGCTGCCGATCATGGGTCTGGGCGTGGTGATCGGGCTCAACCTGTGGGCCAACTTCGGCGGTGGCAGGCTGATCCAGGGCGGCTGGGTGATCCCCGGCTCCGAGGAGCAGCGCGCCGCCACCCTGCTGGCCAGTCGTTTCGGTGAGCAGGCCACCGCCATCCTGGTGGTCTACCGCGACCCGGGCGGAGATGCCGCATCGGATGCCTTCCAGGCCACGGTCAATGACAGCCTGATCGAGGTGGCTGCTGACTCATCGGTCACCAAGGTGCTGACCTACCGCCAGACCCACGCCGCGGCGCTGCTCAGCATTCACGGCAACGAGACGATGGCGATCGTCTACCTGGACAAACCGATCGAGGACGCGGTCGAAGATGCTGCCCGGGTCTCCGCCAAGGTGCATCGGCCGGCCGGGGTGGAGACCTGGATCACCGGCATTCCGCAGCTGTACAGCGAGTTCAACCACAAGATCGAGCAGGACCTCTTCAAGGCGGAGGCGATCAGCCTCCCGATCGCGCTGTTCATCCTGCTGGCGGTATTCGGCACCCTGGTCGCCGCCTCGCTCCCACTGGTGGTCGCCCTGCTCGCCATGCCGGCCTCGTTTGCGGTGATCCGGCTGCTCGCCAACGTGACCGACATGAGCGTCTTCGTCAACAACCTGGCCACCATGATCGGTCTTGCGCTGGCGATCGACTACGCGCTCTTCATGGTCAGCCGCTTCCGGGAAGAGCTGCGCCACCACGACGTGGAGATCGCCCTGGAGCGGATGATGGGCAGCGTCGGCCGGGCGGTCGCGGTGTCTGGAGTGGCCGTCGCCATTGGGCTCTCCTCGCTGGTGGTGTTCGACGCCCCGGCGCTGCGGAGCATGGGGCTTGCCGGCATCGTCACCGTCGTCTCAACCCTGCTCTTCGGTCTGACCGTGCTGCCGTCGCTGCTTGCCCTGCTGGGGCCGCGCGTCAACCGGCTGCGCGTCCCGTTGCCGC
>JAYUGK010000233.1:0-4296 GCA_043738415.1 Chloroflexota bacterium
TACCTGATCGAGACGATCACCGATCGCAACGGAAACGTCATCTACGACCGGGCCAACGATGGTCCCAAGCCCGAGCGCGTGATCTCCGCACAGTCGGCCTACCTGGTCACCGATATCCTCGCCGACAACACTGACCCCTCGCAGAATTCGTGGTGGGGCGGCCGCTTCCAGCTGAAAACCGACACTGGGCGCCGCCCGGCGACCCTCAAGACCGGCACCACCAACGACTTCCGCGACCTCCAGGCGATCGGATTCGTGGCGCCCGACGCCGATCCAACCGTCACCGACGGGGCGATCGTGACCGCGGTCTGGGTCGGGAACAGCGACTTCTCGCCGATCTCCAAGGTCTTCGCCGGCGATGGCCCCACCTACATCTGGCACGACTATATGGCCGAAGTCACGGCCGCCTTCCCGCTCAGGGACTTCCCGCGGCCCGATGGGATCGTGGAGGCCAAGATCGACCCGATGAGCGGCCAATTGGCGGGAGAGCTCAGCGCCAGCACGGTCACCGAGGTCTTTGCGGTCGGACATCTCCCCGCGCAGCAGGACACCCTGCACGTCAAGCTCGCCATCGAGGCGGTCACCGGCAAGATCTGGCAGCCCGGCTGCGGGGACGTGATCCTCGCCACTCCGATTCCGGGTCTCACGCCGGATCCGAATGCCAGCCCGCTGCCCAGGGTACCCGATGAGAAGGTCTACCTCGACCTTTCGAGCTGGGAGGCCGGCCATCCTGCCTGGACCGCGGCCAACCTAGCGTGGATCGAGCGCTACCGGGGCAAGGAGGCGAGCCTGCGTCGCTTCCCGGTCGCACCGCTGGATGCGCCGCTGGCGCCCACCGCGCTGTGCACCCCCGGCGAGATCCCCACCTCCACCCCCTCGCCGAGCCCTTCACCATCACCGAGTCCGACACCGCTGGCCACGGCTTCGCCCACCGCGCTGCCGACCGACGCGCCACCGCCAGCGTCACCGCCCTAGAACTGCGCGACGGTCGCGCCGTCGCCACCCTCCTCACGTCGCCCGGGACGCGTGGATCGCACCCTCGGATGCTCGGCCAGCCACTCCCGAACGGCGCGTCGCAGGGCTCCGGTGCCCGTCCCGTGGACGATCACCGCCTCGTCGAGTCCAGCCAGCAGCGCCTGGTCGAGGTACTTCGACAGGCGTTCGAGTGCGGCCTCAACCCGCTCTCCGTGCAGGTCCAGACGCGGCGAGATCTCGATGGCGGCGCGCTGTCGCAGCGCATCCGCTGCCAGGTCGCGTGCCGGTGGGCCCGAGATCGGCTCGGGCACCACCTCGACGTCATCGCTCGGCACCACAACCCGAGCTCCCTCCGTCTCCAGCGTCACTCGCCCGGTACGTCCGCTCAGGTCGACGATGCGACCGATGCTGCCAAGGGTTCGACTGCGGCCGAAAAGGCCGATCCGTGGCTGGGCGCCATCTGCCGCTCCGGATCCAGGGTCCCGAGGGGGCGTGATCTCTCCCCGCGTCTTCGCGGTCCGCTGCTCCAGGCGGTCAAGGGCCTCATTCGTCCTGGCGACACGCGGCGCGCGCATGTTTCGCTGGCGGGTGACCTCGCGCCGCAGGTCAGCGGCCTCGCGCTCGGCACGGGCCAGCAGATCATCCGCTGCTCGACGTGCCTCGGCCAGGATCTCGCCTGCCTCCTGACGGGCGCGCGCTACCCCGCCGCGTGCCCGATCGCGCTCCTCGGCTGCGGCAGTACGGTCGCGCCGGGCATGCTCCAGCTCATCGGCCCGCTCCTCGCCGGTGCGCGCGATGGCGGCCAGGGTCTCCTCCATGCTCACATGCTCGGCGGCCAGCCGGGAACGGGCATCGGCCAGGATCTCCGGCGCCAGGCCGAGTCGCTGCGCAATGGCGAAGGCCTGCGACTTGCCGGGAAGACCGATCTCCAGGCGAAACGTCGGACGCAGGGTGGCAACGTCGAAGGCGACGCTGGCGTTGGTGACCAGCTCGTGCTCCTGCGCGAATACCTTCAGTTCGGCGTAGTGGGTGGTGGCGGCCACGGTGGCGCCCTGGGCCAGCAGCCGCTCGATAATGGCCATCGCCAGCGCGGAGCCCTCGGTCGGATCGGTCCCGGCTCCGATCTCGTCGAGCAGGACGAGGCTGCCCGGGCCGGCCACCGCGGTGAAGCGCACCACGTTGCGCAGGTGGGATGAGAAGGTCGACAGCGACTGGGCAATGCTCTGCTCGTCACCGATGTCGGCCATCACCCGGCGATAGACCGGCAGTCGTGCTCCCTCGGCGGCGGGCACTCGGATGCCCGCCTGGTGCAGCAGCGCCAGCAGGCCCATGGTCTTCAGTGAGACCGTCTTGCCTCCGGTGTTTGGACCGGTGACGATCAACGCCCGATAGCCGAACCGCTCGCCGATGCGCAGGTCGATCGGGACGGCCGCCGGACCGAGCAGAGGATGTCGGGCCGAGAGGAGCTCGGCCGCGTCGTCGGCCAGGATCGGGCGCACGGCGTCGAGGAGGCGCCCCCAGCGTGCCCGGGCCATCCAGAGATCGGCTCGGGTCAGCGCGCCGAGTGAGTGGCGAAGCGACGCTGACCTGGCCTCCACCAGGCGAGACAGCTCCTCCAGGATGCGATCCTCTTCGCGTTCGGCGTCGAGCGTGGCCTGGGTCCAGGTGTTGTTCAGGTCCACGACCGAGAGCGGCTCGATGAACAGCGTGGCGCCCGATGCGCTCTGGTCGTGCACGATCCCCTTCAGCTTGCCCTTGGCGTCGGCGCGGATCGGGATGACGTAGCGGCCCGCGCGGAGCGTGACGATCGCCTCACCGATGACGCCGGCCAGCTCTGACGAGCGGAGCATGGTGTTGAGGCGCTCCCTGACCCGGTCCTGCGCCGTCCTCAGACGCTTGCGGATTGCGGCCAGCTCACCGGAGGCCGAGTCGAGAATCTCGCCCGCCTCGTCGACGCTGCGTTCGATGCGCTGCCGCAGGTCCGGAGCGTCGTCGAGCTCAGCCCGCACCCCTGCCAGGTGCGGTCCCTTCCAGCCGGACAGCCGCGCGGCGAAGAGGGCGGTCGCCCGCAGCGTCTCGGCCACGTCCAGCAGGTCGCTCGTCGTGAGACGCCCGCCGCGTGAGGCGCGGTCCAACGGCTGTCGGAGATCGCGTGCTCCGCCGATCCCGGCCTGCGCCTGCTCATCGAGCAGTCGGGCCGCCTCATCGGTCTGATCCTGAAGAATGGTGACCAGGGCGGGATCGGCCATCGGCAGGCTGGCGGCGGCCAACTCGCGAGACGGGGTGAAGGCGGTCAGCGTCGCGACCTGCTCGACAACCTCGGCGAATTCCAGGGCGCGGAGCGTGCCTGCTTCGGCGGCAACTCCAGGCGCCGGTTCAGGGTCGGGAGCGGTGCGGGTCATCGGCGATCAGGAAGCGAAGGGGTTCACCTGCCCATGACCCGGCGTACTCGACGCCGATCCGGGCCGAACGGACGATCCGCCCGGCTGGATTGCCGGCGGCCAGCCGCAGAGGCCCGTGGATTAGATCGGCGCCATCCAGGTGGCGATCCACCCCGAATGCGACTGCGAGGTTGCCGGGTCCGGCAGCCAATCTCAACGGCGGCACGCCGGGACGCAGCCGACGCACGATCTCCAGTCCCTCGACGATCTCCACGGCGCGCAGCAGGACCGCCTCTGGCTTCGACCCAGGTCCGGCGACCACGTTCAGGCAGTGGTGCATGCCATACACCAGGTACACGTAGGCATGTCCCGCAGGGCCGAACATCACCGCGTTGCGCCGGGTACGGCCGCGTGATGAATGCGCCGCAAGGTCCTCGGGCCCCAGGTACGCCTCGACCTCGACGATCCGGCCGACGATCCTGCCAAACGGCAAATCATGCACCAGCAGCATGCCGAGCAGGTTCGGAGCCAGTTCGATGGCCGACCGGTCGAACCAGGCGCGATCCTCGACGTATATGATCGGCGCCGCCCTCGGCGGGTCGAGGGATGCGGCTGCCGGCGCCGGGGTCATTTCAGTTTCAGCAGCTCGGCGATGTCGGTTGGCACAAACGGGCGTGCCACGGCGCCGAAGGTCGGGATCAGCGTGTCGCGGAAGAACTGCACGAGGATCGAATCGTTCATCGTGTCGTAGAGGCCCTTCAGCGGTCCTGCGCTCGCCACCGCGGCATCGGAGGCGGTCGTGAAGAAACTATCCATCACCACCAGGGTGAACACGATCGAGAGCGCCGCAAACAACAGCCCGAGCACCGCGCCTCCCAGCTCGTCGAGCTGCCGGATGATTGGCAGCCGAGTGCGACGGTAGAAGAGGCGCACGATCAGG
>JAYUGK010000234.1:0-4214 GCA_043738415.1 Chloroflexota bacterium
GCGCGATCCGTTTGAGCGTCGGCTGCTCACCGCTCGGTCAGACCTCCATCACGATCGGCAGGATCATCGGTCTGCGCTTGGTCTGCTCGAAGAAGTACCTGGACAGGGTGTCGTGGATCTTGGTCTTCAGATACCCGCGCTCGGCGGCATGTGCATCGCTTCGGGGTTGGCGAAGAGCTTGGGCGAGATGCTCGCAGGCTGCAGCCATCAGCGGGTCGTCGGGGTCCGACAGGAAGCCACGGCCGAGCAGGTCGGGACCCGATACCGCCTGGCCGGTGGCGCGGTCAACGGTCAGCGCAACCATCACCACGCCATCGGAAGCAAGCATGCGTCGATCGCGCAGGATCACGCCGCCCAGGCCATCGATGGCGGCCAGGCCGTCGACGAGCACCGCGCCGGCGGTGACGCTGCCGGCGATCCTCGCCTGGCTTCCGTCGAATTCGACCACCTGGCCGTTTTCCAGGACAAAGATGCCATCCACCGGGACGCCGGCGGCCTCGGCCAGCAGGCCGTGCTGCACGAGCATGCGGTACTCGCCGTGGACCGGGATGAAGTGACGCGGCTTGACCAGCCCGAGCATCAACTTCAGCTCTTCGCGGGAACCGTGCCCGGAGACATGACAATGCTTCAACGGCTCGTAGTGGACCATCGCCCCCTCCTTGAAGAGGTTGTCGATCGTCCTGGCCACGGCCTCTTCGTTGCCGGGGATCGGCGATGCGGAAACGATCACGGTATCGCCGGGCTCGATGGTGATCGACCGATGATCCCGATTGCTCATGCGGGTGAGCCCCGACATCGGCTCGCCCTGGGACCCGGTGGTCATCACCACCAGCTGCTCCTTGGGCAGCCGCTGCAGGCCGTCCTTCTTGACCAGGGTGCCCTCTCGGGGGTCCAGGAAGCCCAGCTCGATGGCGATCGCGGTGTTCTGTTCCATGCTTCGCCCGAGCGCCACCATCTTGCGGCCGTGCGCCCACGCCGCATCGAGCACCTGCTGCACCCGTCCGATGTTGGAGGCGAATGTTGCCACGATCACCCGGCCCGACGCCTCACCGATCAGCTGGTGCAGCGACTCCCCCACGGTCGCCTCCGACAGGGTGTAGCCCTCGCGCTCGGCACGGGTCGAGTCCGAAAGGAGGAATTCCACTCCCCGGTTGCCGATCTCCGCGATCAGCCCCAGGTCGGCGCGTCGTCCGTCGGGCGGCGTGTGGTCGAACTTGAAGTCCCCGGTGTGCACCACGGTCCCAAGCGGCGTCCGAATCGCGTAGCCCATCCCGTCAGGAATCGAATGGTTGACGCGGAAGGCGGTGATGGCGAAGGCGCCGACCTTGAATTCGACTCCTGGCTCGACGAGCTCCAGCCGGGTCCTGTCGAGAAGCTTGTGCTCCTTGAGCTTGCCCGTCACCAGGCCAAGGGTCAGTCGGCCCGCGTAGATCGGCGTGCCGGGGATCTTTGGCAGGACGTAGGGCAGGCCGCCGGTGTGATCCTCGTGACCATGCGTCAGCAGGATGGCGCGCACGCGGTCGCGATTTTCCTCGAGGTACGTCACGTCGGGGATCACCAGGTCGATCCCGAGCATGTCCTGGTCGGGGAAGGCGAGCCCGCAGTCCACCACCAGGATCTCTCCGGCCGCTTCGATGACGGTGATGTTCTTGCCGACCTCGCCCACTCCGCCGAGTGGGATGATGCGCAGGGTGTCTGCCATGCTGCTCCTAGAAAAGGGTCATCTGTTCGGCCTCGTCGACCTCGGCCGCCGACGCTGATTGCGCCGGATCGAGCGTGGCCGCCGGCAGCCACTCGGCCCGTTCGGCCTCGATGGCCTCGCGAGCACTGAGGAGTGCCGCCGGCAGTCCACGAATGTCGTTGAAGAGCGTTTCCCGCAGCGAGGACTGGTGCAGTGCCGCTGCAGGATGGTACATCGGGAAGACGAAGCGGCCGCCCACTCGTCGCAGCCGTCCGTGCACAGCGCCGATGCCGGCATCGGGAAGGTACCGGTGGAGCGAGTGGCGGCCGAGCGTAACGATCACGGCCGGATCGAGAGCTGCCTCCTGGCCTTCAAGGTACGGGGAGCAGGCCGCAACCTCGTTCGGCTCCGGGTCGCGATTGGCCGGAGGCCGACACTTCACAACGTTCGCAATGAAGACGTCAGCACGTGCCCACCCGATCGAATGGAACAACTCGTCGAGCAGCTGGCCTGCCGGGCCGACGAACGGGCGCCCGGTTGCGTCCTCACGGGCGCCGGGCCCCTCTCCCACGAACAGGACGTCGGAGAGCGGGTTCCCCTCGCCCGGCACGGCGCGTGACCTCCCGGCATGCAGCGGGCAGCGCGTGCAACCGCGGACCTCGTCGGCGATCGCAGCCAGCAACGCCCCGGCGTCCATCGGCCCTGCCGACCCTCCCATGCCGCTCTTCGATTTGGACGGGCCGCCAATCGTAAGGGCGGCCCTGCCCCCCGCTCAGGACTCGCCGACCTCAGCCTTGGCCATGTGTCGCTCCATGGCCGCTCGCCGGCTCAGGTTCACCCGGCCCATGCGATCGATCTCGGTGACGACCACCATCAGCTCGTCGCCGATGCTGACCACGTCCTCCACGCGGGCGACCCGATAGTCTGCCAGCTGGCTGATGTGCACCAGCCCGTCCTTGCCGGGCAGGATCTCGACGAAGGCACCGAAGTTCATGATCCTCGTCACCTTGCCGAGGTACTCCTTGCCGACCTCGACGTCCTTGGTCAGGCCCTCGATCCAGCGGATCGCCTTCTCCGCCGCCTCAATCGAGGTGGCCGCGATCTGGATCGTGCCATCGTCCTCCACGTTGATCTGGGTGCCGGTCTCGGCGGTGATCTGACGGATCACCTTGCCGCCAGAACCGATCACGTCGCGGATCTTGTCAATCGGGATCTTGATGGTGGTGATCCGCGGGGCGTACGGGCTCAGCTCCGAGCGGCTGGCGCTGATCACCTCGGTCATCTTGCCGAGGATGAAGAGCCTGGCCACCCGGGCCTGTTCCAGGGCGTCGCGCATCGCCTCGATGGTGATGCCGGCGACCTTGATGTCCATCTGCAGTGCGGTGATGCCTTCGGCGGTTCCGGCCACCTTGAAGTCCATGTCCCCATAGGAGTCTTCCTTGCCGGTGATATCGGTGAGGACCGCGTACCGGCCGGTTGCAGGGTCAACGATGAGGCCCATCGCAGCGCCCGCCACCGGGGCCTTGATCGGCACACCGGCATCCATCAAGGCCAGGGTCGAGCCGCAGGTGCTGGCCATGCTGGTTGAACCATTGCTGCTCACCACCTCGCTCACGACGCGGATGACGTACGGGAACTCATCGACAGATGGCAGCACTGGCATCAGGGCTCGCTCGGCGAGCGCCCCGTGGCCGATCTCGCGCCGGCCAGGCCCGCGCATCGGGCGCGACTCCCCGACCGAGTAGGGCGGGAAGTTGTAGTGGTGCATGTACCGCTTCTCGGTGTCCGGGGAGATCGTGTCGAGGCGCTGCACGTCGCTCGACGGGCCCAAAGTCGCGATGCTGAGTGCCTGGGTCTGACCGCGTGTGAAGAGCCCCGATCCATGCGTGCGTGGCAGAACGCCAACCTCAACGCTGATCGGTCGAATGGTGGTCGTGTCGCGGCCGTCGATGCGCAGGTTCTCCGAGAGAACGAGCTCTCGTGATGTCGCCTTGGTCAGCACATCCATCAGCGGCGATCCGATGCCATGGCGGCGACGGATATCCTCGAGCCGCTCGCCCTGCTCGGCTCGGTTGTAGTTCGAGCGAGCCTGGCGGATCTCCGCAGCGATGTCAGAGCGCACCGCGTCGAGGCGCGCCGTCAGCCCGTTGCTCAGATCGATGAACAGCTCGGCGGTTGCCTCGGCGTCCGGCATGGCGCGGTGCGCGGCAGCATGGTCCCTGCCGAAGACGAAGCGGACGAGGTCGCCCAGCTTGTAACTGCCCGCATCGGGGTAGAGCTGGTAGGCAAGCTCGAGGGTGTCGTACACCGCGCTCGGCTGCCAGTTCCGCTCGGGCGGCATGTGGCGCAGCACGAACGGCAGATCAAAGGACGCATTGTGGGCCACCACCGGCGCATCGCCGACCCAATCGGCGAAGCGAACCAGCACCTCGGAGGCCGTGGCGGCGTCGGCGACGTCGCCGTCGGTCAACCCGTGGATCTGGTGCCCGATGATCGATCGGCCCGGGCTGACCAGCGATTCGACGCGATCGAC
>JAYUGK010000235.1:0-4202 GCA_043738415.1 Chloroflexota bacterium
CGGCGCCGGGTGCCGGCGCCCAGGAGGAACGCGACGTGCAATCGAGCATGATCGGCAAGGTCGAGAAGGCGATGCGCTACGCCCACGAGCCCGACCGGGTGAAGATCACGCGGCTCAGCGCCAGCTTCGCCGGGGACAACGGGACCCACACCATCTCGCTCGACGCCGATACCTGGCATTGCGAGTGCCACCTCTTCGAGGCCGCGGGCGGATGCTCGCATACGCTCGCCATCCAGAAGATGCTCGACCCGATGCTCTCCGACGCCGCCAGGGAGACCGCGCTCTACGGTCGCGCCGAGGTCGGCGTCCCCGCATAGGTCCGATTCGGATCGGCTCCGCGCCGATGGGCCGGGACGCCAGGCCTTAGACGTCGCCTCACTACCACCAGTGGTAGTGCGGCATGTGAATCGGCTCGTTTGAGCCCCCGTTGACTATTCCGGTGCTGGCGTACCACTGATGGTGGTAACGCGGCTCCCCCAGGCCGTGGCCCGCCTGCTACGATCGCGGCACTTACCAACCTAAGAACGCGTCGGGTGCCGTGGCCGCAAGGACCACGGGTCAATGGAGAAGCCGGTGAGATGCCGGCACAGTCGCGCTACTGTATCCGCGCTGCTCAGCCGCCACGGCGGCGGGCGCGGGAGTCAGGTCGCCAGCCCGCACGCGATGTCCAGCTTCCTCGCGTGAAAGGGAACGGCATCACCTTGGCCTCGCCTCATCGCCTCCTTTCCCCCGTCCTCCTCCTCAGCCTCGCGCTGACCGCGTGCTCCGCCTCGCCCGGTGGCAGTCCTGCCGCCAGCCCCGACGCCAGTCAGCCCGCGTATCCCCTGGTCCTGACCGACGATGCCGGCCGCCAGGTGACCCTCTCGGCGCGCCCGCAGCGGATCGTCAGCCTGGCGCCGTCCAACACCGAGATCGCCTGCGTGCTGAACGCCTGCGACGAGGTCGTCGGGGTGACCGATTTCGACGACTACCCGGCCGTCGTCGCCTCCAGGGCGAAGGTCGTGATCGGCGCGCAGGTTGACGTCGAAAAGGTGGTTGCCGCCGATCCGGATCTCATCCTTGCCGCCGGAAACGAGCTGACCCCGAGCAGCGTGATTCGGCAGCTCGCCGAGCTGGGCTACCCGGTCCTGGTGCTCTATCCCCGCGACCTGCACGAGGTCTACGCTGATATCAACCTGGTCGGCCGTGCCCTGCACGCGGAGGAAAAGGCCGCGACCGTGGTGGCCGCGCTGACCGCTCGCGAGGAGATCGTGGCGGCCGCCGTGGCCGGTGCCGAGCGCCCGCGCACCCTGTACGAGGTTGCGGTCTACCAGGGGCTCATCTACACCGCAGGCGCCGATTCGTTCCTCGCCTCGATGATTTCGACCGCCGGCGGCGCGCCGGTGGTCGGCGATGCGCTCTCGACGGCGATCCAGCTGGAGGCGCTGGTGACCGCCGACCCGCAGCTGATCCTGCTCGGGGACGCCGCCTACGATGCGTCGATCACCCCGGCCAGCGTCGCGTCGCGCAGCGGCTGGTCCGGTTTGACGGCGGTCCGCGACGGCCGGATCGTGCTGATGCTCAACGATCTGCTGATCACTCGTCCCGGTCCGCGGATCATCGATGGGCTGGAGGCCCTGGCTCGGGCGATCCATCCCGAGCTGTTCAGCTAGGCCGCACCGATGGCACGCGCGGCGGTCGCCACCAGGACCTACATCGCCGGTCCCTCGCTGACCAGAACCGGGCTGGTGCTTGGTCTCGGCGCGCTCCTGCTGGTCCTCGCCCTTGGTGCCGCCGTGACGCTCGGCAGCGTCGGTGTGGGGATCGGCGAGACGGCCGCCATCCTGGGCCATCGGCTGCTTGGCCTGCCGTTGGCACCGACCTGGACGCCGGCCGCCGAGACGATCATCTTCGAGCTGAGGTTGCCGCGGGTGCTGACGTCGATGCTGGTCGGTGGCGGGCTGGCGATGGCCGGCACGGTCTTCCAGGCGCTGCTGCGCAATCCGATGGCCGATCCGTACGTCATCGGCACGGCCGCCGGAGCGTCGCTGGGGGCAATCCTCGGCATTCTCGCGCCGCTCCTGCTGCCGGCCCTGGCGATCGGCGCCGGCAGCGCCTGGCTGGGCCTCGGCGCCGTGCAGGCGGCGGCCTTTGTCGGCGGACTGCTGACCGTGCTGCTGGTCTACCGGGTGGCCCGTGCGGGTGGTCGCGTGCCGGTGGTGACGCTGCTGCTGACCGGCTACGCCGTCTCATCGGTGCTGGCTGCCGGCACGGCCCTGCTCATGTTCTCCTCCGGTCGCGCGCTGGGGGCGATCTTCGGCTGGCTGATGGGCTCATTGGCAGGAGCCTCGTGGCCGCAACTCGCCTTCGCGGCGCCACTGGTGCTGATCAGCTTCGCCAGCCTGGTCGTGCGCTGGCGTGTCCTGAACTTGCTCCTGCTCGGCGATACGCAGGCGATGCACATGGGGATCGACGTCGAGCGTGAAAAGCGCCGACTGACCCTTCTGGCCACGCTGGCCACCTCGGCCGCGGTCGCCATCTCGGGGACGATCGGGTTCGTGGGCCTGGTCGTCCCTCACCTGCTGCGCCTGGCAACCGGTCCCGATCACAGACTCCTTCTGCCGGCCAGCGTCCTGTACGGGGCGGCACTGCTGACGCTGGCCGACCTGGGAGCGCGGCTTGCCGGCGGTATCCCCGTCGGGATCGTCACCGCCCTGCTCGGTGCGCCGTTCTTCATCTGGCTGCTGCGACGCTCCGGGACGATGGCGGCGATCCCATGATTGCGACGCGCCTTGGCGCGGCCGAGCTGGCGGGGGCGGTCGGCCTCGAGGCCGGGTATCCACTTCCGGGCGGCGGACGGCGCGAGGTTCTGCATGGCGTGAACCTGTCGCTGGCCCGCGGCGAGCTGGTTGCGCTGCTGGGCACCAACGGCAGCGGCAAGACGACCCTGCTGCGCTGCTTCGCCGGCACGCTGGTGCCGACCGCAGGTGAAGTGCACTTCGACGGCCAGTCCGTGGCGGCATGGCGCCGCGGGGCGCTCGCGCGAAGGGTCGCGGTGCTGCCGCAACAGCTGGAGCTGCCGGGTGGATTCCGCGTCGCCGAGCTGGTCGCGATGGGCCGTGCGCCGCATGCCCGGCGCCTCTTCGGCTCGACCGTCGAGGACGAGGCCGCAGTGGAGCGTGCCCTCAGCGACGCCGATGCCACGGAACTGGCCGATCGTCCGGTTGAGGAGCTGTCCGGTGGCGAGCGCCAGCGTCTGCTGGTGGCGATGGCGCTGGCCCAGGAGCCCGAGCTCCTGCTGCTCGACGAGCCGACCCTGCACCTGGACCTGTCCCACCAGGTCGCCCTGCTGGGAGCGATCCGCCGCCTGCGGACCCAGCGCGGGCTGACCGTCCTCGCGGTGCTCCACGACCTCAACCTGGCGGCCGCCTTCGCGCCGAGGGTAGCAGTGCTCGACGCGGGACGGGTGGTGGCGGACGGGCCTCCGCTCGAGGTGCTCACACCGGAGCTGGTGCGCCGAGTCTTCGGCGTGCCGGTCGATGAGGCGCACACCGCCACGGGCCGGCGCCACCTAGCGCTCGGCGAGATCTAGGGGGGCGGCTCTTCGTCGACCACGATCTCGACGTCGGTCTCTCCGTCCGCGCGCAGGGTGCGATGGACATGGATGTGGGGGTGGGTCTCGTCGGAGACCTGCGCCCGGGCGACCTTGACCATGGTGCTCTCGTCGACATCGGCCAGCTGCTCGTCCGCCGGCAGGGCCGCGTTGGGGATCTCGCTGAAGACGAACAGGTTGAGGAAGACGTTCATCACCGCGATGACCGGAATGCCGAAGAGCGCCCCCCACACCCCGGCGACCTGCGCGCCGACCAGCAGGCCGACCAGGACGAGGATCGGATGCATGCCCAGCGCGCCGCGCATCAGCCGCGGCTGGAGCCAGTTGACGACGACCGTCTGGACCACCACCAGGATGATCGTCGCGGGAATGAAGGCGTCGGGGCGATAGATCCAGGTGGCCACGATCGGCGGGATGAGAGCCAGCGGCGGGCCGAAGAAGGGGATCAGCATGGCCAGCGCCGAAAGCGTGCCGACCAGGAACAGGTACGGGACGTTGAACGCAGTGCCGACCACGGCGACCAGCACCGCCTGGATCACGGCCAGCACCAGCTGCGCGCGAAGGAAGCCGCCGAACGCTCGCGCAACGCTGCGCTCGAGGATCGCCAGCT
>JAYUGK010000236.1:0-4190 GCA_043738415.1 Chloroflexota bacterium
GCCTTCTGCAGATGCAGAAGCTGCGTTCTCGTGGGCTGCCGATCGCGGCGCTCGTCGGGACCGGCGGCACGGCCCAGACCACGATCGCCCCGACAGGCATCGCCTATGCTGGTGGCGAAGCTTGGTCGGCACGCAGCCGAGTCGGCGAGATCCGGTCCGGATCGCATCTCCGCGTAGTTGGGATCGAGGGCTTGGAGCTGATCGTGGAGCCGGAGGATGGCGGTGGCTGACGGGGTACTGATCGAGCGCGCGTCTCGCGCCGCCTCAGCCCGCCCGCGACCGAACGGGGTGGCGATCGTCGATGGCATCGGCGGGCCGCTGACTCGATGGTTCCTCGACGGCGTGGCGGTCGAGCTCGGCGCGCGCGGCTACCCGCTGCAGCACGAAAGTCGCCGTGACGCCACGCTCGACCCCCACGTCCGGGTTGTCATCCATACGGTCAATCCCCGCCAACCGCGAAGTTTCCGCCGCCGTTCGCAGGAGATCTTCCTCGCGGGCGTCGCCGAGGTGCCGGATCGGAGCAACGACATGCTGCAGGCCGGGTATCCGCTCCTGGTGCGCACCCTCTCCAACGTGCTGATCGCGCTCGCGGACGAAGGTGACGGGGCTGAGGCCTTTCTGATCACCCTCGAGCAGGGCTTTCAGCGGATCAGCCACAACGGGGACGACGCGGGCTTCTTCACCCGGGTCGTCGACCGCCTGGTGCCGCTCGCCGACTCGCGCCTGGTGATCGACAACGAGTTTGTTGCCGACCTGGCACCCGAGCTCTGGGAAGGCACCGAACAGACCCGCAGCCTTACTCGGGCGGGGGCGCGGCTCGCCGAGCTGGACCTGCTCCCCACTCCCTTCCCGATCGAGGAGATGCTCACCGCCGACGAGATGCGACACGTGCAGCGTATCTTCGGGATCGGCGGGGTGAGCTACGGGAACGCCAGCGCCCGGCACCATGGCGACACGTTCTGGATGAGCGCGAGCGGTGTCGACAAGAGCCACCTGGAGGAGATCGGGCGCGAGATCCTGCTGGTGACCGGGTTCGATGCGCAGCGCGGGGTGATCCGCCTCTCGGTGCCGCCGGGTGTCAAGCCGCGTCGCGTATCGGTCGACGCCATCGAGCACGTGATCATCTACCGCGAACACCCCGAGGTGGACGCGATCCTCCATGTCCACGGCTGGGTCGCCGGCGTCACCTCGACCGAGGCGGTCTACCCGTGTGGCACCCAGGAGCTGGCCAACGAGGTCGCCGAGCTGGTCCGTCGGGCTCCGGATCCGGGGCACGCAGTGATCGGCCTCAAGAACCACGGACTGACCATCACCGGCGAGAGCCTCGATGAGATTCTGGAGCGCGTCGGCGCACAGATCGCGCGGCGCGTCCCGATGAGCTGAAGGGTGCCATGAGCGGGGCCACGTTCCGTGGCCTGGGTCTGCGGCTGGGGGCGTCATCGCTCAACCATCGGGTGCTGAAACTCGTTGGCCCGCGGTTGCCGCGCCTCACCGGCCAGCTGCCCTGGCTGGCGCTGCGCGAACGCCCCGCGCCTCCCCTGCGAGGAGCCGACTGGGCTAGGGTAACCCCGCTGCTGGCGGGGATCTGTGGCAGCGATCTGGCGCTGCTGACCGGCAAGGCGAGTGCGGTTCTGTCGCCGTTCGCGTCGTTCCCCGCGGTGCTCGGCCACGAGGTGGTCGGCGTGATCGCGGAGGCGGGGGCCCAGGTGGGGTTGACTGCCGGTCAGCGGGTGGTGATCGACCCCGTGATCTCCTGCGCGGTCCGTGGCTTCGATGCCTGTCCACCGTGCCGGGAGGGCCGGTACGCCCTCTGCCAGCGGGCGGCCGATGGCGACCTGTCGGCCGGGATGATGACGGGCTACTGCCGCGACCTGCCCGGCGGCTGGTCGACCGGAATGCTGGTCCACCGCTCCCAGCTGCACCGGGTTCCCGATGAGCTACCTGACGAGGTGGCGGTCCTGGTGGAGCCGCTCAGCATCGCACTTCACGCGCTTCTGGCCGATCCGCCTCGGAGCGGTGAGCGGATCGTGGTGGTCGGTGGGGGGACGATCGGCCTGGCGACGGTCGCCGCGCTGCATCTCAGCGGCGTGCAGGCAGATGTGACGGCGGTGGTGCGACACCCGTTCCAGGCGACGCTGGCCGAGCGGCTGGGCGCCACGCGCTCGATCCTCGACCGGCACGGCGACGGTCCGCTTCGCGCGGCGGTCGAGGTGCTCGGCGCACGACCTTTCCGACCGCTGGTCGGCGGGTCCGTGCTGAGCGGCGGTTTCGAGCGGGTCTACGACTGCGTCGGGTCCCGTGCCAGTCTTGAGGCAGCTCTGCGGGTGGCGGCGCCGCGAGGCCGGATCGTGCTGATCGGCAGTGCCTTCGAGGTCGATCGGCTCGATTGGACACTGGTGTGGACGCGCGAGCTGCGCATCGTCGGCAGCTACTGCTACGGGCTGGAGGCATCGGTCGAGGGCGCGCCGCACACGTTCGAGCACCTGATGCGGCTGATCGGCGAGCATCCACAGCTGCCGCTCGCAGAGCTGGTGACAGATCGGTATCCGTTGGACCGCTGGCGTGAGGCGATTGGCATGGCGCTCGGACGTGGGGGGCGTCGGTCGGTCAAGGTGGTCTTCGATCACCGACAGGCCTATGCTGGACCGAATACGTGATGGTGCCGGCCCTGCCGGAGAAGGGGTATCCCGATGCTGCAAGGCGACGTGACCGGTCTGGTGATCTTGCTGGTTGGACTGGCGATCGTTGTCGCCGTGGTGTTTCAGATCGTCCATATCGTGCGCGAGTACGAGCGGCTGGTCGTCTTCTTCCTCGGTCGCCTGCAGGGCGCCCGAGGCCCGGGGCTGGTGCTGCTCATCCCGTTCATCCAGCAGGCGGTCAAGGTCGACCTGCGGGAACGCTTCCTGGAGGTGCCGCAGCAGACCTGCATCACCAAGGACAACGCCCCGATCAGCATCGACTTCCTGGTCTACTCCAAGGTCTTTGAGCCCGAAACCACCGTCACCGCGGTGGTCGACTTCACCGGCGCCTCGCAGGCGCTGGCTGCCACCACGCTGCGCGCGGTGATCGGCGACATCCCGCTCGATGACGTGCTCGCCAAGCGGGAGGAGATCAATAACGTCCTGCGCACGAAGCTCGACGAGGTGACCCATCGCTGGGGTGTCAAGATCACCAACGTCGAGATCCGTGAGATCGTGCCGCCGCGCGACATCCAGGACGCAATGAACCGCCAGATGAGCGCCGAGCGCAACCGCCGCGCCAACATCACCGAGTCGGAGGGGACCCGGCAGGCGACCATCAATGTCGCCGAGGGCGACAAGCAGAGCGCCATCCTGCGCGCAGAAGGCGAGCGCCAGGCCCAGGTGCTGCGTGCCGAGGGGTTCAGCAATGCGCTGAAGACGATCTTCGGCGCCGCCAAGGGGGTCGACGACAAGACGATGACCCTGCAGTACCTCGAGGCGCTCAAGGCGCTCGCCGCCGGAGCCTCCACCAAGTGGATCGTGCCGATGGAGCTCGCCGAGCTGACCCGCCCGCTGGCAGGCGTCATGCGCGCGGCGCGCGAGTTGGGCGAGGCCGGCGGGCGAGCGCCGAAGGGCTGACAAAGTCGGGACTCCCAATGAGCAGGGGAAGGAAGCGCCGACGCGGACTGGCCGCCTGGCTCGGCCTGCTGCTGGGCATCGCCACGCTCGCCTACCTGGGCTGGGTGACGGTCGAGGGCTCGCGTCGCATCGTGCGCCCCCAGCGACGCCCGTTTGCGCCGATCGACGGTGAGCCGGCCACGCCCGCCGACCTGGGCCTCGCGTTCGAGGACGTTCGCTTCGCGACCGAGGACGGTTTCACGCTCAGCGGCTGGCTGATGCCGGCCGGACGGGATACGACCGCTGCGGTGATCCTGCTTCACGGCTACAGCTGGCATCGGCTGCCATGGCTGCTCGCCTTCGTGCCGTGGCTGCAGCGGCGCTACCACGTGCTCCAGTTCGACTTCCGCGGGCATGGCCTCTCGGATGATGCGCCGATCACGCTGGGTACCCACGAGCAGCGCGACGTGGCCGCCGCGGTCCGCTTTCTCGAGGAGCGCGGCCTCGGCCCAATCGGCCTGATGGGGATCAGCATGGGGGGCTCGGTGGCGATCATGGCCGCGCCCGACCTGCCGGTTGCCGCGGTGGTTGCCGATGCCGCCTACGCCGAGC
>JAYUGK010000237.1:0-4179 GCA_043738415.1 Chloroflexota bacterium
TCGACAAGCTGCGCCGCGCGGGCATCGAGAATCTCCTGCGCTTGACGGCGGAGATCCCTGGGTAGGGCCGGCAGTGCATCAATGAGACGGAGGACCACATCGTCGCCAAGCGATGCGAGATACGCGAGATCGAGACCGGTCTCACCACCAGGCGCCACGAGCTCTGGGTGTAGCGCTCGTGCCAGGTTCTGCTGAGCGACGAGGCTTACCGGGCCGACGAGATTGAACGCAAGCCCGAACAGGATCGAGAGAGCAATCATGCTGTGAATCAGCCAGCGACTTCGGTCGGTTGCCAGGGTGACGATGGCCACCAGGCAACCGAAAGCCAGCCATGCGATGGCCGCCAATACGTAGAAGCGCAGCTCGGTCCAGCCATACGCCTCCTGGTAGAGCCGCAGGCGAAAAAGCGCCGACCCGAGTACGGCGGCAGTCAGGGCCACGAGACCCATCGCCGCGACGAGGTAGGTCCGGGATCGGCGGCGGACCGTCGCTTCGAGCGCGAGAATGAGGACGCCGGCGGCGAATGCCCCAGCCATCAGCTCGAAGAAGCCGCGTCGCGCGTACTCCGCGTACGTCAGGCCGCTCGCGTCGAGCGTGTCCTGGCCACCGAAGAGGTACGCCCCCTGCACAGCGACGAAGCCAGCAAACAGCAGGTCGAGGACAACAAGCACCGTCGTCGCCTCGCCCGACCCCAGGCGGACGCGGGCTCTCTTGACCTCGCTCGGCGCCGGCGGGTCTCCGGCATTGCCTGCCATCACGAACGCGAAAAGGCCTGCCGCCAGCCAGGCGCCCAAGATGGCCACCACGACCCGTGCAGGGAGACTACCCAGCTCGATCCTCCAGTTGAACAGGTCGCCGACGATCCGCGCGAAGACGGCGTCTGCCGATGCGAACAGAACGACGAAGAAGACCACCAGCGGCAGGGCGATCAGCAGCCCACTCGCGATCGGCGCCGCACGCCGGGTAGAGGATCGGTCCCGTCTTCGAGGGATGGTGCCGGTCAGGGCGGTTACCAGCCGTGTTCCAGAGATCGCCGCCGCGAGGGCCACCCGTGCGCCGAGGGTCAACAGGCCGTCGAATGGTTGATCCACGACCCTGAATCCGCCGAAACTCGCGATGGCGGCGCCTGAGAGCCCGACTGCGCCGAGCACGTCGAGGGTCACCAGGTTCCCATCGCCCCGCACCGCAGCGAAGGCGGACAGCGTCAGCGCGGCGGCGGGAAGCCATGCGTCTCTGACCCGCGGCCGAGGTCGAGCGGACGGGCGCAGGAGCCAGGCGGCAGCCAGCAGAGCTGCCACCGCGATCGGCGCGTTGACGCCGAGTGCGGTGTCAACAAAGAGCCACTGGGCCAGCAGCCCGATCGCGACGGCGGCCATGCCGATGGCGCTGATATTGCGGACGGCAGGCGATCCGGGGACCATCAGTCCGGCTATCGTCCCCCCGCGGTCAACGTTCGATGTCGATCACCAGGCGTGATGGTGACGCGAAGGTCTGCACGCGCAGGCACGAGACGTCGCTCAGGCCCACGTACCAGGTGGAGACGGCCTCGAAGTCACCCCCGTTGACCAGCTGGACCAGCTTGGCGAAGTCCGGAGAAAAGGTCCTCGGCCCGCCGTAGGTGGCGATGCCATCCGGTGACACCATCGTCCCGCCGTTCATCACGACCTCCAGGAAGGCCGATCCGGTGACGTTCATCGGCAGGCCGCTGGGGTCCTGGATGAACGGCGGCGTGGCGACCTGGATGCGGTACTCCGGAATGCCGGCATCGAACTCGAAGACGATCCGGTCGTATCCGTCGTGCTCGCCGACCCGAATGTCGGCGATGTGCGCGCGAACTGCCGTCCCGGCATCGGTCACCGGCAGGGTGCACGCAAATGCGCCCTGGTCGTCGCTTGGCCCTGCGCCTGGAGCGGTCGACACGAAGACCGATGCGGAGGCGCTCGCCGCCGACGATTCCGACTCGGTCGGCGATCCGCTGCCCGTGGCGCCCTGGCATCCGGCCACCACGACTGCGCTGATAACCAGCAGAGTGGCGCCGAACCGGCGCGATCGACGCAGATCAGAAGTCACAGGGTTGCGCTCCTTCTCTTCCCGCGGAGTGGGGTCGGGCGTTGGTGGTCTGTCCCGATGCTCAGTGTGCGCCGGTCGTCACGCGTCGGTCGCGGGCCATTGCACCTGAATCGACGGGTCATGGGGCTGCGATCCGCCGCTCCAGCAGCTGCCGTTCGGCCGGATTATCGGTAAGCGTGGCCGCTCGCCGGTCCGCGGCCCGGGCCTCGTCACCGCGTCCGACACGGCGCAGCAGCTCGGCCCGCGCAGCGTGGAAGAGGTAGTACCCATTCAGCCGCTCTCCAAGCGGATCGATGGCGACCAGCGCGGCCTGCGGTCCGGCCACCTCCGCCAGTGCCAGCGCCCGGTTGAGCGCCACCACCGGCGATGGCTGCATCGCCAGCAGCGTGTCATAGAGGGTGACGATCTCGGCCCAGTCGGTTGCCGCGTAGGAGGGCGCGGTGGCATGCAGCGCAACGATGCTTGCCTGGAGCTGATAGGGGCCTGGCTGTCCCATCCGCAGCGCCCGCTCGAGGAGGGCTGATGCTGCGTCGATCGCCGACCGATCCCAGCGCCCGCGATCCTGGTCCCGCAGCAGGACGAGCGAGCCGTCTTCGGCAAAACGCGCTGCGGCTCGGGCCAGGTGCAGGCGCATCAGCGCCAGGAGGCCAAGGGGTTCAGCTTCATCGGGCATCAGGCGCACGACCAGCGAGGTGAGCCATTCGGCGTCAGCCGCCAGCTCGCGGCGTTCGGCGACAGCGGCATCCGAGCTGAGGTAGCCCTCGTTGAAGACCAGGTAGAGGACCGCCAGCACCTGCTCGAGGCGCCCGGGCAGCTCCGCCGCGTCAGGAACCCGGTAGGGGATGGCAGCGTCGCGGATCTTGCGCTTGGCCCGAACCAGCCGCTGCGCGATGGTGGCTTCGGGGACCAGGAAGGCGCGCGCCACGGCGGGGGTCCCGAGCCCGCCCACGGTCCGCAGAGTGAGCGCGACCTGGGCCTCGCGGCTGAGTGCCGGGTGGCAGCAGGTGAACAGCAGCCGGAGCCGATCGTCGGCGCCCAGCACCCCATCGGTCCCCATCGGTCGATCCATCTCCTCAACCTCCCTGCCCAGCCATGCCAGGCGCTCGCGGTAGCGCGCATCGCGTCTCAACCGGTCGACAGCCCGGCGCCGGGCGGTGGTCATCAACCAGGCGGCGGGATTGTTGGGCAGCCCTTCCTGCGGCCAATGCTCGAGGGCGGCGATCGCCGCGTCCTGCACCAGCTCCTCTGCCAGGTCCCAGTCGTCCAGGATCCGCACCAGGGCGGCGATCAGCCGGGTCCGCTCCTCGCGGAGGACCAGCTCCAGCGACGCATCGACCGCCGGTGGCCGAGTCAAGCCGGGGGCGCGCCGGCCTCGTGGTCGACGATCGGTCGGATCTCGAGCGTGTCGGGCCCGGGCCACGACGAGGCCAGCCGGATGGCGGCGTCAAGATCCGGGAGGTCGAGGATCCCGTATCCCGCGATCATCTCCTTGCCCTCCACGAAGGGACCGTCGGTCACCGTCACTGCCCCGGTCGCGCTGCGGCGGATGGTCGTGGCCGTGCTTCCCGGCTGGAGCTCATGTCCATCCAGGATCTCGCCGGTCGCAGCGTGCTCTCCCCACCACGCGCCGACGCGCGAGTAGAGCGCCGCCTGCTCTGCCTCGCTCAGGTGGGACCAGCCGTCATCGGCTCCGGCGATGATGAGCATGTACTTCATCCGTGGTCGTCCTCCTCCTTCGTCGGCGCATCGCCAGCGTGGGTACGCCGGCCTCCATCATGACGACGAACGACCCATCTCGCATTCGACGCTCCGCCTCACGAACCCGTGCCTGACACCGTTTCACGGCTGATGGCCGGTTACCGCACAATGCGCCGATGAGTCCCCCTACAGAGCGACCCTCGACCATTCGCGTGGTCCTGGCGATGGGCACCGTGTACCTGGTGTGGGGATCCACCTACTACGCGATCGCCGAAATGGTGCGGACCCTGCCTCCCCTGCTGGCGGCGGGGTTCCGGTATTTCGTCTCCGGCCTGCTGATCTTCATCTTCCTGGTCGCGCGGGACCGCTGGCAGCGGCGGCGCGGCGTCGACCCGGGCCGCTGGCTCCGTC
>JAYUGK010000238.1:0-4175 GCA_043738415.1 Chloroflexota bacterium
CGGTCACCGGAGCCGATCTGCGACCGACGCTGGTCACCGCGCTCCTCCGCGAGCCGGGCCTGCTCCATCTCCAGCAGCCGCGCGCGCAGGATGCCCATCGCCTTGGCCTTGTTCTTGTGCTGGCTCTTTTCGTCCTGGATGGCCACCACCATGCCGGTCGGCAGGTGGGTGACCCGGACGGCGCTGTCGGTCGTGTTGACGCTCTGGCCACCGGGTCCGGAAGAGCGATACACGTCGATCCGAAGGTCCTTCTCGGGGATCTCCAACTCCACCTCGTCGGCCTTCGGCAGGACGCTGACGGTCGCGGTCGAGGTGTGGATGCGTCCCGAAGCCTCAGTGGTCGGCACCCGCTGGACGCGATGCACGCCGCTCTCGTACTTGAGGCGGGAGTAGGCCCCGACGCCGGTCACCTCGGCGATGATCTCCTTGATGCCGCCGCCTGCGCTTTCGCTGGTCGAGAGGAGCTCGACGCGCCAGCGCCGCCGCTCGGCGTAGCGCGCGTACATCCGGAACAGGTCGGCGGCGAACAGGGCGGCCTCGTCTCCGCCGGCGCCCGCGCGCACCTCGAGGATGACGTCGCGCTCATCGTTCGGGTCGCGCGCCACCAACTGGCTGCGCAGCTGGGCCTCGAGGGCACGGTCCTTCAACTCGAGCAGCTCAGCCTCGTCGCGGGCCAGGGCGCGCACCTCTTCGTCGGGGTCGCTGTCCATGGCGTGGGTCGCTTCCAGCTCGTCGCGGACCCCGCGCCAGGCCCGCAGCGTGACCACCATCGGTTCCAGTCGAGCCATCTCCCGACCAAGCGACTGAAGCGCTCCCGGGTCGCTCGCCAGCTCCGGGGCGGCCATCTGCCGGACAAGCTCTTCGTAGCGTGCCTCGATCTCAGCGAGCCGGTCGATCATCGGATCGCTGAGACGGGGGCCGAATCCTCGCGGTCGGACGCCAGACAGGACTCCAGGGAGGCGATGCTCACCTCGAGCATGCTGCGGTCCGGCGGACGAGTGGTGAGCGCCTGCAGCCAGAGGCCGGGTGCGTAGAGCGCTCGCACGAGGCGACTGCCGTAGTGCCTCGCGCCGAATCGCACCAATTCATAGGCGACCCCGGCGATCACCGGCACCAGCACGATCCGGGACAGGAAGAGGAGCGGAAGCGGCACCCCCGACCGCGGGACGAGGCCGAAGAAGAAGATGCTGATTACCACCACGATCAGGAGGAAGGTGGTGCCGCAGCGCGTATGGGCCGTGCTGAATCGATCGACCTCCTCGGGAGTCAACGGTCGCTGCGCTTCGTGGGCGCTGATGGCCTTGTGCTCGGCACCGTGATAGGCGAAGACGCGACGAATCTCGGCAGTCAGCCCAACCAGGCTGATGTAGGCCACGAAGATCGTCAGCCTGATCGCACCCTCGGCCAGGTTGGCGAGCAGATCGCTATCGGTCGCGCTCTGTGCGAAGGTCGACAGGAAGAGCGGCAGGACGAAGAACAGGCCCATCGCGAGCCCGAGCGACACGATCATGGTGACCGCCAGCGTCCCCTTGCCGATCTGGACGTCCTCGCCCTCCGCGGCAATGGCGGCGGAGCGCATCAGCATCCGGGTGCCGATCACCAGGGCCTCGTACAGGACGAGCACGCCTCGGACGAAGGGAATCTTCAGCCAGCGGCCACGCGCCAGGGCCGCGGGAAGCGCTTCAGAGTAGGTGCGGATCTCGCCCGAGGGAGGACGCACGCTCATGGCCACCGTGGTGCGGCCGCGCATCATGACTCCCTCGATCAGGGCCTGCCCGCCATAGAAGAAGTCGGGCATCCGAAACCGGGGCCGTGCGTCTGTTGTGGCGGTGGCGGTGATAACGAACGGGCCAGCCGCCATCAGCAGCTCGGGGATCAGGAAGAGGAGGTGCGGCGCCAGGCGCGCCGGCCAGCGAGTCAGGCGCGTGCGCATGGCACGGCTAGCGAAGCGCGCGGTCCATCCGGCGCTGGAATCGCTCGACCTGGCCAGCCGTGTCGACGATGTTCTGGGTTCCGGTGTAGAAGGGATGGCAATTCGCGCAGACCTCGACGCGGATCGACTCGACGGTCGAACCGACGGTGAAGGTGGTCCCGCAGACGCAGTGCACCTGCGCCTGATGGTACTGCGGATGGATGTCGGACTTCACTTAGGGTGCTCCTGGGGTGGCGACGACGCTGACACGCTTCTTGTCGCGCGTCTGGTGACTGAACTTTACCGTGCCGTCGGCCGTGGCGAAGAGGGTGTAGTCGCGGCCCATCCCGACGTTCTGGCCGGGATTGAACGTGCTTCCTCGCTGGCGAACGATGATCGTGCCGGCGTGCACCAACTGCCCATCGCCACGCTTGACGCCGAGCCGCTGACCGACCGAGTCGCGGCCGTTCTTGCTCGAGCTGCCGGCCTTCTTGTGCGCCATCTGCTGCTACTCCTTGGCCGGTGCTTTGCGGCGAGCCCGTGGCTTCGGGGCGGCTGGCTCACCAGGGATCTCCTGTGCCTCGGCAACCGACGCCCTGACTCGACTGATTCGCGGTTTGACTGCCTTTGCGGGCTCCGAGCGGGGCGCCGATGCGGTCGGGTTGATCGTGTCGATCCGAACTCGGGTGAGGTGCTGCCGGTGCCCGGTGCGGCGGCGGTACTTCACCTTCTGCTTGAACTTGAAGATGATGAGCTTTGGCCCAAGAGCCTGGCTGATCACGGTACCGCTGACCGACGCGCCGGCCACATCCGGCGTGCCGACCGTCACCTGGTCGCCATCTCCGATCATCAGGACGCGATCGAAGGTCACCGACGCGCCGGGATCACCCGCCAGTCGCTCCACGTCGAGCGTGCTGCCGGCTTCGACCCGATACTGTTTTCCGCCGGTCACGACCACGGCGTACATCATGCTCTCCAGGGGAATGGGCTGATTGGGGCGCGCAGGACGGCAGCGATAGCCGGGCGCACAGCGGAGCGGGCCGACGGCGAACCCGCGGGACCGGAAGTTTACCGGGCGATCGGGGGGGTGTCAACGAACAGGAGCCGGGTCCGCACCGCCGGCCCGGCCCGCATGCGCAGGTCCAGGGCGCCCACCACGTCCTCAGGCCGCCCCGCGCCACTCGCATCCAGTCGCAGCACGAGGCGCAGCCTGGCGCGATGCTGCTCCTCGTCAACTTCGAGCACCTCGACGTCCTCCACCAACGGGCGCAGGTCCCGCTGCCCCGCATCGGCGCGTCGCTCGCTCTCGCCTCTGCGTCGCTTGCCGAGCAGTCGCGACGAGGCAAGGAGGCGGACGACCGCGCCGCGGAGGGCATCGCTGGTCAGCCCGACATCGCCGCGCAGCTCGATCTCGTATTCCGCAGCGCGCAACTGCGAAGCGGCCGACGGAAAGCCATGCCAGACCTCGCGGGCGTCGATTACCTCGATCCCATCAGGGAGCAGAGCGACGGCGGCCTGGATCCGGCCGATCGGGACCAGTTCGTCGAACCATGCCTCCAGCACCTCGCCGCGCAACTCGATGCCGACCGGCAGGTTGGCAGCGAACTTCAGCCGCGGGCGCGGGCGCAGAGCGTTGGTGCGCGAGAGCGGCAGGCCGGCCTCGAGGAAGACGCGCTCGAACTCGGCCAGCAGCTCCGCCTGACGGATTCGCAGCGCCGGCTGACGCCGCGCGAAGAGGAGCTGCCAGCGCTGGCGCGGCTGATCGGTCGAAGGGACGGACATATGCGCAGGATGGTACCCCTGCCGCAGGAGCCGGGTCGATCAGAAGGTCGGTTTCTCGGTATGCATCCGAACCGACTCCAGGATTCCCATCCCGAACAGGAGCGAGACCAGCGACGACCCGCCGTAGGTGACGAATGGCAGCGGGATTCCGGTAACCGGCATGATCCCCGTGACCATGCCCACGTTCACCAGCACCTGGAACAGGATCATGCTGGCGAGGCCTACCGCGATCAGCATGCCGAAGGAGTCACGAGCGTGCCAGGCAATCGAGACGATCCGCCAGGTCAGGAGGGCGAAGAGTCCGAGCAGGATCGCGCAGCCGACAAAGCCAAGCTCCTCGGCCGCCACGGTGAAGATGAAGTCGGTCGACTGCACGGGGAGGTAGCCGAGCTGGTTCTGGCGGCCAGCTGTCAGTCCCTGCCCGAACAGTCCACCCGATCCAACCGCGTTCAGCGCCTGGAGAAGCTGGTAGCAAGCACCC
>JAYUGK010000239.1:0-4166 GCA_043738415.1 Chloroflexota bacterium
GGGGTCGCCATCCCGCTCCACGTCCAGTCCCTCGGAGGCTCGCTGACCGAAGCCGGCACCATCGCTGCGATTCGTTTCGGGCTGGGCGCGTTCTTTTCCCTGCCCTTCGGGGCCGTCGCCGACGCGTGGGGAACGCGTCGCACGCTGACCGTCGCCGTGATCGGCAGCGCCCTGGTGAACCTCATCCCCATCTCGGCCCAGGCGACCGGGAGCATCGCTCCGCTCTACGCGTGGGCGATCCTGTCGGGCCTCGCCTCGTCCCTCTTCCTGCCGGCGATCGGGGCGTATGTGGCGGGCAGCGCCCACGAGGCGCGGCGTGGATCGGCCTTTGGCTGGCTGACGCTCGGCACTCATACCGGGATCGCTTCCGGGCCGGCCGTGGGGGGCCTGGCGTGGCAGCACCTGGGCATTGCACCGACCTACCTGGTCGCGACCGCGCTCGCCCTGGTGGCCCTCATCGGGCCGATCCTAATGCGCGGCGGTGTCCGAACGCGGATCGATATCCGCGGGCTGCCCGGCATGGTCGGTTCGCTGGCCCGCGATCGGGTGGTCGTCGGTTGCTGGGTGGCCGGCTTCGGGATCGGGTTGCCATGGGGCGCGGTGAGCGGACTCTTCCCGCTGTTCGGCACCTCGGTCGGGCTAGCGGCGGGATCCATCGGCCTGCTATTGGCGCTCCAATCGATCACCAACGGGCTGTCGCGGGTGCCGCTCGGCCGACTGATCGACCGCCGCAGGGTGCCGCCCCTCGCAATGGCTGCCGGCTGTGTCACCTACGCGGCGATCACCTCGCTGCTCGGCCTGCAGACCGGTCCGTGGGGCATCGCGGCCGTCTTCATGGTCGGGATCCTGGCGCTCGCCTTCACCCTGATGATGATCCAGGTGGTGATCAGCGAGCGGGCGCCGGCCGAGCTGCGCGCCACGGGGCTGGGCGGCTACTCGACGGCGTTGTCAGCTGGGCTGGGGATCGGTCCGTTCGTGGCGGGCGCGGTGGCGCAGGGAAGCGGATTCGGGATCGGCTACGCGACCGTCGCGGGGATGGGCGCGCTGGTGGCGGTCATTGCCGCGTTCCTGCTGGTCGGTTCCAGGCGGGCCGCTTGGGGTTCAGTAGGTAACCGAGCGGTCCGCCGCAAAGAGCAGCTCGACCAGCCGATCGGGGTCGACGAGCTCGACATCGGGGGATAGGTCGGCTGTGATGCCCCGGGCCTGGGCAGAGAAGCGTGAGGCGTACATCCGCCCACCGAGCTGAATCACTGCGGCGTAATGCTCGGCGAGCGGTCCCGTTCCAACGCCAACCACCGCGTCCCGCGTCTGCGGGCGCAGCAGTGCCAGCGCGTCGCCGGCCAGGAACATGTCGACATCGTGGTCCTGCTCGAGTGCCATGCGCGCCACTCGAAAGGCGAGGGCCGCGCGGGTCGGGTGCTCCGGTCCGGTCGCACAGTGAACCAACAGGCGGCCCATCGTGTCAGCCGCCGAGGATCTTCGCGAAGATTGCCGGGTCTACGTTCCCGCCGCTGATGACGATCACGCGATGGTCGTCGCCGGGTGGCTGTGGGGCGGCGCCGGAGAGATGGGCCGCCATGCCGGCGGCTCCCGATGGCTCCACGACCAGGCGGGCGCCGGCGGCAAGCTGGCGCATCGCCTCGGCCATCTGCTCTTCGCTGACCGTGACGATCTCGTCCATGAATCGCCGTAGATGCAGGAAGGGGAGCCAGCCCAGCTTTTCGACCCGCAGGCCATCGGCCATCGTCCGGGTGGTCAGCGACCCGTCCCAGCGCACGATCTCGCCCTTCGCGAGTGACTCGCGCGCATCGGCCGCCAGTTCCGGCTCCACGCCGATCACCCGGGCGTGTGGTGCCAGCGCCTTGATCGCGGTGGCGATCCCCGCCGACAGGCCGCCGCCGCTCACCGGGATGAGGACGCTCGTCACCCCGGGGAGATCCTCAGCGATCTCGAGGCCGCAGGTTCCCTGCCCGGCGATGATCGTCCGGTCGTCGTATGGCTCGATCATGACCCGCCCGTCGCGCGCGACCAGCTCCAGGGCGATCGCGTGCCGCTCCTCTCCGGTCCGCCCGGCCAGGACGATCTCGGCGCCGTCGCGGCGGACTCCCTCCACCTTCACCGGCGGGGCATCCTCGGGCATCACGATCGTCGCGTGGCTGCCCAGCAGTCGCGCCGCGCGGGCCACTGCCTGCGCATGGTTGCCCGAGGAGTAGGTGACCACGCCGCGGGCGCGCTCTTCGTCGCTGAGCGATGCGACGGCGTTGTAGGCGCCCCGCATCTTGAAGGCGCCAACCGGTTGCAGGCTCTCCGGCTTCAGGAAGGTCCGGTCGTCCCAGCGCAGGAGCGGCGTGTGGAGGGCGACGCCCCGGATCCGCTCGGCCGCGGTGCGGATCTCGTCGATGGTCACCAGCTCCAACCCGTCGAGCTGGTCGGCATGCTCCTCGAGGTGCGCCACGATGAATCGCTCCACGATGGCCGGCAGCGTCATCTCGCCAAGCGCCGGGTGCTGTCCCAGCGCTGTCCAGGCGTCGCCGGGAAGGTCGCGCAGCATAGTCCCGATCTCCGCGAGCTGTGAGGTCACCCGGCGCAGCAATTCGGCCGGATCGGTGCGCCGCTCGCGCTCGATGGCCGCGATTCGACCGAGATCGGCCTTCGTGCGGCCGAATGGGATCGGCCCAGCGACGCCACCGGCGCGCGTGGTGAGAATGCGCCGGATCTGCGCGGGCCAGTAGCCGGGAAACTCGGCGAGGTGGGCCCAGACCTGGCCGGCCTCCCACCGCTCGCTGGCACCGGGATCGGGATCGGTCAGGCCCGCGGGCAGTGGGCGGGCTGCGTGGTCAACCAGCCGCCGCTCGGCCGCTGCGAGGCGCAACAGGAAGGGCGCCGCCAGTTCCGTGCTCATCGGTTCTTCGGCCTTTCGACGATCGGGTTGCTGAGCGCCCCCAGTCGCTCGACCGAGAGCGTCACCGAGTCGCCAGGCTGAAGGTAGCGCTTGAGGATCTCGTCGCGGACCTCGAGCAGGCAGCCGGTGCCCACCGTCCCTGAACCGATCAGGTCGCCGGGCCGCAGCTGCACATCGGCACTGGCGCGCGCGATCATCTCACCGAAGCTGAACTGCGCGCTCGACCAGCTGCCCCGCGACAGCTCGACACCGTTGACGGTGGCGGTCATCTGCAAGTCGTATCCCTTTGCCGTTCGCGCATCGGCCAGCTCATCGGGGGTCACCAGCCAGGGACCGATCGAGCTGGCGAAATCCTTGCCCTTGGCCGGCCCCAGGCGGACCGCGGTCTCCTCGCGCTGCAGGTCGCGGGCGGACCAGTCGTTGAAGACCATGTACCCACCGATCGCCACCTCGGTATGTTCCGCATCGAGGTCGTGGCCCGGCGTGTCGATCAGGGCGGCCACCTCCAGCTCGTAGTCGAGCTCCTGCGAGGCAGCCGGACACCAGATCGGGTCGTTCGGCCCGCGGATCTCGCTGACATTGCTGAAGTAGAAGATGGGGATCCGGTACCAGGCCTCCGGCACCGTTCCGCCACGTCGCTCCCACATGGTTCGCACGTGGCCCTCGAAGGCGTAGAAGTCGCGCAGGGAAGGCGGCCGCAGGATCGGCGGGCCGAACTCCAGGCCAGCAGCGTCGAGGATCGCGTCGTCGTCATCGCCCGCACCGGCGTAGCCCGCGACCAGCTCGGTGAAAACGTCCACGCGAAGGCCGCGAGCCAGGTGGTCATCCAGCGTGGTCACCGGCTGGCGGAAGAGCGGCGAGTTGTGCGCTCGCTGCGGATCCTTGGCCAGGAGGCCCTGGCGCGCCGCTTCGAGGTCGAGCCACCATCCCGGGTTGGGCCCGGGGTCGCGGGCAGCAGCCAGTCGCCACGGAGAGGGGCTTGGGGCGTTTCGCTGGCGAACGTGGGCGATCTTCATCGTGCGCGAGTCTAGCGGCTCGCCGAACCAGCGCCCGGCCGGTGTCAAGTTGATCGGAACTCCTGGCCATCGGTGTGGGCCTATGACGCGGGAGGCATGCGTGCCACAATCGAGCGATCCAGCCACCAGATCGAGGCACGTTGATGGCCAAGCTCCAGCACAAGCCCTTCTCCAATCCCGACGAGGTACGCCCGTACGAGGGCGGGCGAACCGAGATCTTCGAGATGGACGACTTCGTCATCGGGCGG
>JAYUGK010000240.1:0-4163 GCA_043738415.1 Chloroflexota bacterium
CCCATCGCGGAGAGGTATTCGAGGAGCGCAGCCACGGCGTACTCCTCCAGGATGACCGGGTACTCGCCGGGCTCCAGGTCGATCGAGTCCACGCCCCGAGATGCCTTCTCGGCAGCCTCCTCCCCGACCGCGGTGGCGTCGATGGTCCGCACGTCGGAGGCGCTCGCCTGGGCGTACCCCGACGCGCCGCCCCCACCGAGCATCACGGTGAGCAGCTTGGACTGGGTGGCGGCGTGGCTGTTCCACAGCCCGCGACTGTTGGCGACCGCCAGGGTCGAGGCCTCCGTCGAAAAGGCACCGCTGACCTCGAGGCCGGCGGCGTCGCCCGCCGCAATCACCGACCGTACGCCGGCCGCTCGCATGCTCGGGTCCGCTTGCGCCGTTGCCTCGGCATGACCCAGACCGTCCGGGTAGCTCGCCGGGAGCGGATCCGCCAGTGGCGACGCGTCGGGGTTGGCGGTGGCTCGACGGCAGATCTCAGTGGCCCGTGCAACCAGCTCGCGCAGGCCATCGGCGTCAAGCCGATTGGTGGTGGCCACCCCGGTGCGCCCATCCCGCACGACCCGCATGCGCAGCGTCGCGTCGTGCTCGACCACGTTCTGGTGAATGCGGGAGTTGGCGAAACGCGTCAGAGCGGCATCACGGCTGGTGAAGATCGCCTCGGCTTCGCTGGCGTCGACCAGCCCGAGTGCTGTCGCCAGCAGAGCTTCGAGGGCCTGACGATCCCAGGCAGCGGTGTCCGTCACTTGCCCACTCCCACCCGTACGCCGTGGAAGCGCGCGGGAGCCGCGCCGTGGCCGACGCGGTGGGTCTGCATCGGTTCGCCCTTGCCGCAATTGGGAACGCCCCACAGGTGCCACTCCTGCGGCCCACAGATCGCGTCGCAGCGGCCCCAGAACTCCGGGGTGATGCCGGTGTAGATCGGGTTCTTCACCATCTGGGTCAGGCGACCGTCGCGGATCAGCCAGCCGATCTGCGTGCCGAACTGGAAGTTCAGGCGCCGATCATCGATGCTCCACGAGTGGTTCGTGCTCAGGAAGAGCCCGTTCGCGGTATCCGCGATCAGATCCTGCAGGCTCCCGGCAGCCCCGGGCCGCAGGTTCACGTTGGTCATGCGGATGATCGGGATCACGTTCCAGCCCGAGGCGCGGCTGCTGCCCATGCTGCGCCGCCCGATGATCGGCGCGGTCTCACGATTGGTCAGATACCCGACGAACAGCCCCGCCGATACGATCGGCACGTTCTGGGCGGGCACCCCCTCGTCGTCGAAGCCGAACGTGCCGAGGCCGCCGGGGATGGTGGCATCGGCTTCGATATTGACCAGCTCACTGCCGTACTGCAGCACCCCGAGCTTGTCGAGGGTCAGGAAGCTCGTGCCGGCAAAGCTGGCCTCCATGCCAAGCACCCGATCCAGCTCAATCGGATGGCCGCAGGATTCGTGCACCTGGAGTGCCATCTGGCTGGAGTCAATGATGACCGTCATGTCGCCCGAGGGGCAGTCGGGCGCATCGAGCAGGGCAACGGCCTCCTCAGCGATTCGCTGCCCGTGGCCCGGGAGGTCGAGCGCGCGAATCGCCTCGAATCCGCCGGTCACGTGCTGGCCGCCGGCGCTGGCGGGGTAGCTGCGCTGCTGGACCTCGCTGCCACGCGCAGCGCTGACCTCGATTCCACCGCCCGTCTCGACCAGCTCCTGTTCGATGTGAGCCCCCTCGCTGGAGGCAAAGGTCTTCCGCTCACGGGCTGATTCGATGCGGCCTTGCCGGACGTTGATCCCTGCCACCCGGCCCATCGCCGCATCGGCCTCCAGCAGGATCTTCAGCTTGTCGTCGATGGAGACCGCCATCGGATCTTCGATAAAGGGCGCGTGGTACGAACCAACGACCGGCGGCGTGTCGTCGAGCACGATCGGCTCCCGTCGCGCCATGCCGCTGGCCCGTGCGATGGCCATTGCCTCGCGGGCGACCTGGGTGACCTCGGCGGGTTCGAGCTGCGCGGAGCCGGCGAACCCCCATGCCCCGTTCAGCAGCACCCGGACCCCAAACCCGGCACTGCGGTCCGACGAGGCGGACCCCAGGACGCCGTTCTTTACGGCCAGTGACTCCGTCTCGCGCTCGACGATACGAATATCGGCGTATTCCGCGCCCGCCTGGTCGGCAGCGTCCAGGGCAAGCTCGATCAATTCCTTCATGCCATCCTCGGGCTGGAGGCCGTGCTGCCCCGCCGAGACACGGATGCGCATCGGGGCGCGTCAGGCGACCCGGCGATCCTGGGCTGGACGCGCGCCACTCTACGACCGCCCGCCGGGCACGGTCAAGCCGCGGAGGTCGTTCGCCAGAGTCATCATTCGGCCGGTTTGCCGACGGTCGGCACCAGCGATTGTTCGGTCGCCGGCAGTCGGACCGACTCGGCCTGGAGCAGGTCGATGGTCGCCAGCACAACCAGTTTCAGCTGCGAGATGATGCCGCCCGGCCGCTCGATGGCGGCCGTCAGCCCATCAGGTGACCCGATCGCCCGCAGGACGAACCGGCGACTGACATTCACCCCATCGATCTGGAGGGCGAGTGGTCCCTGGACGGCGACCGAACGCGCGGTGACCCGCACTGCGTCGACCGCGATGGCCTCCGCTCCGGCATTGCGCAACTCATTGATGAGGTCGTTGAGCGCGATGGCGTCGAGCTCGCCATTGATGTGGAGCACGATCCCTTGCCCCTCGACGGCGGCGAGACCGCCGAATGCGGTGATGCGCCGCAGATCCTCCCGGCTGACATCGATCGCGCTCTGGCCCTGCGACCCGGCGATTCGGTATTCGCGCAACTGCTCGCGAGTGTCGCCCAGGCCGGCGCGCAGCTCGCGGTTCCCGCGCGTGAGGGTCTCAATGAGGGTCGAGAGATCCTGCGCGGAGAGGCTGCTGATCTGTGTCGGGCGCGCCTGCGAGCGCAGCTGACCAACCCCCAGCAGACCGATCAGCAGGGCGACGGCAAAGAGGGAGATCCTGGCGGCGCGGCCTCGCATGTCAGGGCGCCGCCTCGACAGGGACTGCCCACCGGAATCGGGTGTTTCCAACGAAAGCGGGCAGCTTGAGGTTGTCTGCGGGAGCGGTCGCGAACTCCAGCCCGAAGACGTCGATGCGCTGCGCCACCCGGCCTGCAAATGCCGGATTCGCCGTGAATCGATCGAGCAGTCCGTCGGCACCAATCGCCTCGATTCGGAAGCGCGGCGACAGGAAGGCGGTGTTGACGAGGATCGACGCGCCGACCCCGTAGATCGAGGATGTGGCCACCAGGCGCTCTCCGTTAATGGCGATCCCTTCGGCTCCCGAAGCCCACAGCGCGGCCACGATGTCCCGGACATCGTCGACCAGCACGATGTAATTGCCGGGATTGTCGCCGTGGGGGACAGTCCGATTCGAATCGGCGATTTCGATCACCACCCCGGGACCGGTCAGAGAGGTCAACCCCACCGCGAGGCGCGCCTCGCCAAGCCGCCGGTTCAGCTCGGCCAGCGCTGACGATGACGTCGTTGACGCAGCCTGGAACTGGAGCACCTCCGCATCGGCCTCGGCGATCTGCGAACGCAGGCCTTCCTGCTCCTTCTCAAGGTCGCTGACCTGCCTTGCGAGCACCTGCTGCACCGAGGTGGCGAACTGGGAGCGGTCGAGCGACCCGTTCCATTGCGCATACCCTACGAAGCCGATGATCGTGAGGGCCAACGCGATGCTGACTGCCCACTGCGGACGGACGAGCAGGGGCGCACGCGTTCGGCGACCGGTCATCGGGCTGAACCCGCCCGACGAGAGCGCCGCCAGAGTCCAAACCCCACCAGCACCACGACCGCGAAGCTGGCGAGATACAGGCCATTCGGCGCGTTGGCCGGCGGCACGGGGGTGGAATCGGCTGAAGCCCCCGCGCTGGCAGTCGCCGGGGCGGTTGGCTCGCTGAGCGCGGGCGGCTGCGGTGGCTTGTCGACGTTGGAGGCTGCGATCGGCGCCGGACTGACCGACTGTGGAGCCTCGACTCCGAACGAGGCGAAGTAGCTGGCATACAGCTCCTCGGCGGGAATCCCGGTCCCCGCCTGCAGTGCCTCGGCGTCAGTGGCGCCCGCCTTCCAGGCAGCTGCGATCTTCGCGATGGCGGCGCGGCCGTAGCGGTCGATGATCAGCTGGA
>JAYUGK010000241.1:0-4150 GCA_043738415.1 Chloroflexota bacterium
ATGACCGCGTGACCAAGAGCGCCCTGTGGCAGGGGTCCGGGTGCTGGCGTGCATTCTTCGCCCCGAAGGATCAGCCGAAGAACGAGGTCCTTTCCCACCTCGATGCGAACGACACGCGCATGCAGCAGGTGTCCTTCGCGAATGGCAAGTTGTGGGGAGCCCTCGACACCGCAGTCACCGTGGGCGGCGAGGTCAAGGCCGGCATCACCTACTACGTGGTGACCCCATCGGTGTCGTCCAACCAGGTGCACGCGACCCTGCTCCACGAGGGCACGCTTGCAGTGGCGCATAACAACGTCACCTACCCCGCACTCTCCGTGCTGCCCAATGGGAAGGGCGTCATGGCCTTCACCCTGGGTGGTCGTGACTACTTCCCGAGTGCGGCGTGGGCGGCTGTCGATGCCAGCGGCGTCGGCGATGTCCATGTCATCAGCCCGGGTCAGGGCCCGAGCGACAGCTTCACCAGCTACAAGGCCTTCGTTGGTAATCCACCGCGCACGCGGTGGGGAGACTACGGCGCAGCCGCAGTCAGTGGCAGCTCAATCTGGCTTGCCAGCGAGTCGATCGAGCAGAGCTGCACCTTCGCCGAGTACGTCTCGTCCTCGGCCACCAACCCCGCCTTCAGCTGCAACAGCACACGGACCTCGCTCGGCAACTGGGCGACCCGCATCAGCAAGGTCACGCCCTAGCCCAAGCGGCGTATCGCCTGAACATCGAAGGCCGGCTCCTCCGGGAGCCGGCCTTCCACGTGCTGTCGGCCTCAGTCGGTGAGCGCCAGTCGCACCTGGTCAAGCGCCGCATATGCGGCGCGTCGAAGGCGCTGTAGCCCGCTGCCGTGGGTGCGCACCTCGACCGGCGGCAGGGTCACGGCCCCAGAGACCGAGACGCGAACCCGGGATCGGCCGTGGGCATCGGCCGGCAGTAGGGTCAGCTCGATGAGCGCATCGGCGGCCGGCGGGCTCCCTCCACGCTCCTCCTCGAGGCTCCCTCCAACGAAGCGCGCCGTACCCTCGTCTGGCTCGACCGCGGCCAATGCGGCGAGCAGCGTGCCCTGGGTGCCGGACTCTTGCGAAGCGACCGTGGTTACGCCGGCGCGCCCAAGCGCCGCGAGCGCCACAGCCGCCAGCTCGTCGTCATCGGTGCCGTAGACGTGCTCCGCAAGGAGGGCGGCGGCGCGTGCGGCTGGTTCGTCAAGGAGCGAGGGTTCGCCGCGAGTCGAGAAGCGCAGGTGCACCCCGTCGTCCCGCGCGTAGATCCCTGCCGAGACGCCAGCTCCGGGATGGTCGAGCAGGTCGCCGGTCGCCTCCACCACCATCGATTCGCCGATGCCGAAGGTCTTGACCGTGCGCATGTGCACCGGTCGTAGCGTGAAGCGGCGCTCGAGGCGCGGGACCACTTGTTCGCTCCACATTCGGCGCATCTCCGACGGCACACCGGGCATCAGCACGCTGACCGATCCGTCGCGCTCGACCCACCAGCCCGGCGCCGAGCCGATCGGGTTGGGGAGCGCCTCGGCCGAAGGCGCGCGGAGTGCCTGACGCAGGTTGGCGTCGGGCATCCGCCCGAAGGCGGCGAAGCGCGCCCGCAGCTCTTCCACCAGAACGGCGTCGGCGGTCAGCGACTCGCCCAGCGCTTCGGCCAGTCCCTCGCGGGTGAGGTCATCGTGCGTGGGGCCGAGACCGCCGGTCGCGACCACCAGGTCGGATCGGCTCCTGGCCTCGGCGAAGGCGGTCGCAATCGCGGCCTGCTCATCGGGAAGCGTCCGTCCGCCCCGCAGCGGGATTCCCAGTCGCGCGAGGGCGGCGCCCAGGAATGCGGCGTTGGTGTCGACCGTCTCCCCCGCGAGCAGCTCCGAGCCGATGCTCAGCAGCTCGGCGTTTGGTCCGGCGTTCGGCTCATTCATCGGCCTTCAAGTCTAGCCCGCGGCAGCGATCGGTCCGTGCGGCTACGATGCGCCCCCATGAGCGCTTCGATGGTCGCCGGCACCAGCATCTTCCCCGAGCTGCGCAGCTGGCTGCTCGCCAAGCTGCGGTTCCCCGTGATGGCAACCATCGGCAAGAGCGGCATGCCCAGCCTTTCCGTGATCTGGTTCGACCTCGATCCCGATCGGGACGACGTGGTCCTGCTGAACACGCTGGCCGGCCGAGTCAAGGACCGACACCTGCGCCGCGATCCACGCGTCTCCCTCTGCTTCGAGGATGGGACCGATTACGTGACCATCGAGGGCCGTGCAGAGCTCTCCGACGACCACGAAACGGCGCTCGCCAACATCTGGGCCATGGCCCACCGCTACGGCCAGGGAAAGGGCTCGTTCGCGATGGGCGATCGCGTCGATATCAAGGTCCACGTGGAGCGGGTCATCTGGCACCGTTAACCGCCGGCCCCGACGCCGGCCCCGACGCCGACCCGGTCGTCGGTCCGATCCGGCTGGGGATGCTGGCCTGGAACCAGTACACCGATTGGCCGGCCATGCGCGCCCACGCCATCCGCGCCGACCAGCTCGGCTACGACGACCTGTGGACCTGGGATCACCTGTACCCAATCGTCGGATCTGTCGAGGGCCCGATCCTCGAGGGCTGGATGGTGCTCGCAGGCTGGGCCGCGGTCACTGAGCGCGCCCGAATCGGCCTCATGGTTGGTGCCAACCCGTTCCGCAATCCCGCCCTGGTGGCCAAGATGGCGACGACTCTCGACCACATCTCCGGTGGCCGCGCCATCCTGGGGATCGGCGGCGCGTGGTTCGAGACTGAGCATGTTGCCTACGGGATGGAATTCGGCTCGTCACCGGGGGAGCGGCTGCGCTGGCTCGACGAGGCGGCTCGGATCATGCGCGGCATGCTCCGCGGTGAAGAGCCGTCGGGCGATCGCTATTACACCACCCGATCGGTGCGGAACGATCCGCCTCCGCTGCAACCGCGGCTGCCGCTGCTGATCGGGGGTGGCGGGGAACGGAAGACGCTGCGCACGGTGGCCCTCTACGCCGACATGTGTAACCTTGGCGGTGGCTTCGAGAACGTCAAGCGCAAGGACGAGATCCTGCGCCGGCACTGCGCCGAGGTCGGCCGCAACGAATCCGAGATCGAGCGCACCGTCGGGATGGGGGTCTGCGTCATCCGCGACACGCAGGCCGAGGCGCACCGCTTCAACGACGCCCTCTTCGCCCACAACGGGGGAGCCAGGGTGTGGCCGAACCAGCACATCGGCACCCCGGAGCAGGTCGCCGAGATGATGCGCCCCTACCTGGGGATCGGCTTCCGGCATTTCATCTGCGGCTTCCCCGGTCCCCACGACCCGGAGACACTGGAACGGCTGATCACCGAGGTGAAGCCGATGCTCGAGGCCGGCTAGGGGAGTCGCCTCCCCTGCTTCGCCGCGCGTGCCTCGCCGCGCGTGCTTCGCCGCGCGTGCCGGGGTATCACCAGGGGTAGTACATCGGTGCGCCTCAGCACCTGCGGGCAGCGTGGGCGGTCCTTGCCATTACTCGACCTAATAAGATGGCGCTTCAGGCTCGGACCGGCGGCGACGCTATCACCTTCCCAAATATCGGCGCCTTGGTCGGCCTCGCTTCGGGGGTGTGACGCCCGACGTAAAACCCGGTGTGAAATCGCGGGTACCCTCTCCCGGTGAAGATCACCCGGTGTGAAATCGCGGGTACCCTCTCCCGGTGAAGATCACCCGGTGTGATATCGCGGGTACCCTCTCCCGGTGAAGATCACGCTGCTGGCAGGCGGTACCGGGGGCGCCAAGCTGGCGCACGGCTTCCAGATGGTCCTGCCGCCTGGCGCGCTGACGGTGATCGTCAACGTGGCCGATGACACGGAGCGCCACGGCCTCCTGGTCTGCCCCGACATCGACACGATCCTGTACACCCTGGCCGGCCTGGCGGACCGCGAGCAGGGGTGGGGCGTGGCCGGCGACACGGCAACCGCGATCGGGATGCTAAAGCGGTACGGAGAGGAGGCCTGGTTCCGGATCGGCGACGCGGACCTGGCGACCCACGTCCACCGCGCGAGGCTGCTTCGGGAAGGCTCCTCACTGGCCGATGCAACCGCCGCGATGGCCGCCGCCCTGGGACTATCGAGCCAACTGGTGCCGGCCACCGATCAGCGAGTGCGCACCATGGTCGGGACCGATGCCGGCGAGATCGACT
>JAYUGK010000242.1:0-4148 GCA_043738415.1 Chloroflexota bacterium
GGCCAGTTCGCGCCCGACCTTCTCAAAGGCCGCCAGGCAGGTCTCGAGCTCCTCGCGCGAATGCTCCGCGGTCACGATCGTGCGAACCCGGGAGCGATCGTCAGGTACGGTCGGGTAGCCGATCGCCTGGGCGAAGACCCCCTCCTCAAAGAGCCGATCGGAGAGCTTGATGGCCATCGCGCCGCTCCCGGCGATGACCGGGGTGATGGGCGTTTCGGAGGTGCCGATATCAAAGCCGAGGCGCGCCAGGCCGGCCTTGAAGAACCGGGTGTTCTGCCACAGGCGTTCGAACAGCGCGGGCTCCGTCTCCATCACCTCGATGGCGGCGAGGCAGGCGGCTGCAACGGCAGGCGGGGCGGAGGTTGAGAAGAGGAACGGGCGCGCCCGGTGGATCAGCACATCGCGCAGCGCCGTGCTGCCGGCCACGTAGCCGCCCAGCACGCCGATCGCCTTTGAGAGGGTGCCGATCTGCACGTGTACCCGCCCGTGCAGGTCGAAATGATCGATGCTGCCGCGTCCATTACGACCGAGCACTCCGGAGGCATGCGCATCGTCGACGTAGATGATCGCATCAACCGCTTCAGCCGCCTCCACGATCTCCGGCAGGCGGGCGATGTCACCGTCCATGCTGAAGACGCCATCGGTGATCACCAGCAGCGTGCGGCCGGCACCCCCGGGTGCATCGCGGACGGCCCGCAGCGCATCGCGCAGGCCGTCCATGTCGGCGTGCGGGAAAACGCGGCGCTCCGCCTTGGTCAGCCGAATCCCGTCGATGATGCTGGCGTGGTTCAGCGCGTCAGAGACGATCACCGCGCCCTCGCCGGCCAGGACCGGGATCGTCCCGGTGTTGGCCGTGAAGCCTGACTGGAAGGTGAGGGTCGCCTCGACGTGCTTGAACTCGGCAAGACGACGCTCCAGCTCCTCGTGCAGGCTCATCGTGCCGGCGATGGTGCGCACCGCTCCCGAGCCGGCCCCGAAGCGTCGTACCGCTTCGATCGCCGCTTCACGGAGGCGAGGGTGGGTGTTCAGACCAAGGTAGTTATTGCTCGACAGGGTGATCACCTCACGACCGTCGATCATGCAGCGGCTGCGCTGCTCGCTCTGGACCACCCGCAGACGCCGATACAGCCCCTTGGCCCGCAGGTCCTCGATCTCCGCCTCAAGGAAGGCGAGAGGGTTGGCGGATCGGGCGGAGTGGACGACGTCGGTCATGGCAGGAGCACCACCTTTCCGGCGTGTCGGGAGGCGATCAGCTCGAAGCCGCGCTCCCAATCGGCGAGGTCGAAGCGATGGGTGATGATCGGCGTGACGTCGAGTGCGCCTGAGCGCAGGAGCGCCTGGGTGCGCTCCCAGGTGTCGTAGATGCGGCGACCATAGATGCCGAAGATGCGCAGCCCCTTCTGGATGACGAAGTCGGAGAGGTCGACGCGCACCGGCTCGCCGAAGATGCCGAGCAGGCTGATCCGTCCGCCCCGGGTGACCGCCTCGAGCGCCTGGTCGAGCGCGGCCTGTGCGCCGCTCATCTCGAGCACCACCTCGACCCCGTCGCCGCCGGTGGCGGTCGAGATCTGGGCCGCGGTCTCGGGATCCCGCGCGTTGAGCGCGAGATGGGCCCCCATCCGGCGCGCCAGGTCGAGCCGGTAATCCTCGGTATCGGTGGCGATCACCAGGCCTGCGCCCGCCGCTCGAGCGATCCCCACCGAGCACAGCCCGATCGGGCCGCAGCCGGTGACGAGCACCGAGCGTCCCTCGATCGGCTCCACGAAGGCGGCATGGACGGCGTTGCCCATCGGCTCCTGGAGGGCCACCACCGCCGGATCGAGGCCATTGCTCTCGATCGCATTGGCCTGGGGGATGACCACGTACTCGGCGAATCCACCGTCCACGTGGGCGCCGATGACCTTGAGGTTGCGGCAAAGGTGCATATCGCCGCGCCGGCACTGGGCGCAGGTCCAGTCCACGATGTGGCTCTCGACACCGACCAGGTCGCCCTCCCGCACCCGCGTCACGCCGCTGCCACTCGCCACCACGCGCCCGGCCAGCTCATGGCCGAGGATGGTGGGCGGCTTCACGATCTCGCGCGCCCAGGGGTCCCAGGAGAAGAGGTGAAGGTCGGTGCCGCAGATGCTGGCGGCCTCCATCTTGAGCAGCACCTCACCGGGTCCGGGGACCGGAATCGGCCGCTGCACCAGCTCCAGCCCGGGCTCGGGTCGCGTCTTGGCCAGCGCCCGCATGGTGCGCGCCGGCGCCGCGGTGGGAGTCATGACAGCTCACCTACGCCCGATGCGGTTGCGTGATCCTCCGTGCGCGGCAGCTCATCCACGATGGGATTCTGGAGGACGCCGATCCCCTCGATCTCGCAGCGCATGAGGTCCCCGGCCACCAGGTAGCGGGGCGGATCATGGAAGTGACCGACCCCGGCCGGGGTGCCGGTGGCGATCAGGTCACCAGCCTCGAGGGTGATCGATCGGGAGACGAAGGCGATCAGAGTGGGCACGTCGAAGATCATCTCGGCCGTGGTCGAATCCTGCCAGGTCTTCCCATTCACCGACGATCGCATGCGGAGCGCGGAGGTGTCGGCCAGCTCGTCGGCGGTGACCACCACCGGTCCCATCGGTGCGAATCCATCCGCACCCTTGGCGCGGAGCCACTGCCGATCCTCGCCCTGCAGGTCCCGCATGGTGACGTCGTTGAGCACGGTGTAGCCGAAGACCGCCGCGAGCGCCTTTGCGCGCCCGACATGGCTGACACGCCGTCCGATGACCACGGCCAACTCGCATTCCAGGTCGAGCTTCTCCGTAGCGCGTGGGCGCACCACGGGCTGCCCGGGATCGGCTACCGCGTTGGCGAACTTTGCGAAGAGCATCGGATAGGCCGGCGCGGCGACCGACTGCTCGCGGCAGTGGTCGAGGTAGTTGAGGCCGATGCAGACGATCTTTCCGGGACCACGCAGCGGCGCGCGAACCGCCACGCTGGTCGGGTCGATCAGCTCTCCGTGGTCTCGCTCGGTCACCGCGCGTCCGGCGGTCAGCAACTCACCGAGATCTCGCGCGCCGGTCGAGGCTGTGAGGTCACGAATCCCCTCGTCGCAAAGCAGCCCAAGGCGCGTGAAGGCTGGTGAGGGGCCGGCGTCGCGCGGAGCGTAGGCCAGCAGCTGCACCCCGTCAGTATACGGAGGGCGGCTTCCGGGGACGGGGCCGCGGTCGAGGTCCGGAGGTCAATCCTCGCTGAAGTAGGCGCGCGACGATGGGCGCAGCAGGAGAACGACCAGCACAACGGTGATGCCGAGCCCGACCGGCACGAAGAGACCCTGCCAGCCCGCCGCCGCGGCCGGCGGGAAGTTGAGCAGAATCGGCGGCAGGCCTGCCAGGATCGGCGCCGCCAGTACGGCGATCCCGACCGCGAAGCGGTGTGCGATTCGCTTGCGCTGCATCGCCACGGTGACTCCAAACAGGACCGCGGCCAGCTCGAGCATCATGAAGATGCCGAGCAGGCTGAACGGGGCCTTCTCGCTGAAATCGACGAACTCGATGATCCGAGGCAGGAGCAGGCCGGTGATGGCCAGCAGGGCGAAGGCCCAGCCGAACCACAGGCGAACGCCGATCGGCATCGGGGGACGCTCAGACTCCGACGGCGTGGGAGGGATCGGCGGTGGATCCACACTCATCGGGCCGATCGTAGCAGCGTCGGGCGAAATGCCGGCCGCTCGCCTACCATGGCTGCCCGGCGTGGTGAACAACGATCATCAAATCCCCCTGACCTGAGTGGTGCCGTGACCGACGAATCTGCCATCCGGATCCTGATCGCGGACGACCATGAGGTGGTCCGCGCGGGACTCTTCGCCCTGCTCGACCGCCAGGTCGACATGGCAGTGGTCGGCGCGGCGGCGTCCGGCAACGAGGCGGTCGAACTGGCCCGCGAGCTGCATCCTGACGTGGTGCTGCTCGACGTCCGCATGGCGAACGGATCGGGCAACGACGCCTGCCGCACGATCACCGCGGAGAGCCCCGACACTCCTGTCGTGATGCTGTCCGGCTACCGGGACGACGAGAGCCTGTTCGGGGCGATCACCGCGGGCGCCTCCGGCTATCTGATGAAGCGCGTGCACGGCGACGAGCTGGCGGATGCCATTCGGACGGTGGTCGGGG
>JAYUGK010000243.1:0-4145 GCA_043738415.1 Chloroflexota bacterium
GTCGTTCGCGACGCCCTCGACGAGGTGGGGCTGACCCCGGTCGCGCGCGACCGCGTGCGCAGCTTCTCGGCTGGCATGCGCAAGCGCCTGGCGCTCGCCCGGCTGCTGGTGGCGCGCCCCTCTCTGCTGCTCCTCGATGAGCCGCATGCGGCGCTCGATGGCGATGGCATGGCGCTGGTCGACCGGCTTCTCGGCCGCTGGCACGAGGTCGGCATCACGGTGGTGGTCGCCTCGCACCAGTCCGAACGAGTGGCCCGCCTGGCCGATGCCACCTTGCGGCTCGATGGCGGCCTGGTGGCCGAGCTGAGCGGCAACGGGGTCCAGGCCGACCTTTCATGGCCGAGCGCTTCCGGCAATCCGGTACCAGCCGGGATGGACCGATGAGCGTGCTGGCTCGCGGCGCCGCCACCGCCCTGGCGATCGCGCGCAAGGACGCCCTCTCCGAGCTGCGCGGCCGGCAAGCGAGCGGCTCGACCCTCTTCTTCGCCGCGCTGGTCCTGCTGCTGTTCGGTTTCGCGCTGGGTCCCGATTCGCGGCGGCTGACCGAGGCCGCGCCAGGCCTCCTGTGGCTGGCGATCGTCTTCGGCGGGTTGCTGACGGTGGCGCGACTCCACCAGCTCGAGGTCGAAGACGGTGCGATGGAGCAGCTGGCCCTCTACCCGGTCGATCGCCGAGCGATCTACGCCGGAAAGGCGCTGGCCGGGACGGTCGCCATGCTGGCCCTGGGGGCGGTCCTGCTGCCGGTCGTGGCGATCCTGTACGCCATCCCGATCGGCTCGGCCTGGCTGCCGCTCATCACCACGGTGGCGCTCGGTGCAGTCGGCTTTGCCGCGGTCGGCACGGCGTATGCCGGACTGACGGTGCGCATGCGCGCCCGCGAGGTGATGCTCCCGCTGCTCATGCTGCCGATCGTGGCACCGCTGCTGCTGGCCGCCGTCAAGGCCACCACGGTTGCCCTGAACGGCGATCCGTTCGGTGAGCTGGGTGCCTGGCTGCAGCTTCTCGCCGCCTTCGATATCGTCATGCTGGTCGCCGGGGCCGGGACCTACGGCTTCCTGCTGGAGGATTGATGAAGACGCGGATCCTGGGATTTGTCGGTTTGGCGGCCGTCATCGGTGCTGCTGTCTTCGGGCTCTTCGTGGTGCCCGCCGACCTGAACCAGGGAGATGCCCAGCGGATCATGTACCCGCACGTCGCATCGGCCTGGCTCGGCGAGCTGTCGTTCGGGGTCACCGCGCTGGCCGGCATCGGCTACCTGTGGCGTCGCGACCTGCGGCTGGACGCGATCGCCCACGCTGCCGCCGAGGTGGGGGTGCTGTTCACCGCCTTCGCCATCTGGGGCGGCATGATGTGGGGCCGTCCTGTATGGGGCGTGTACTGGCAGTGGGAGGATCCGCGCCTGGCCACCACCGCGCTGCTGCTGGCGCTGGGAATCGGCTACCTGCTGCTTCGCCGATTGACCGACGATCCCGCGCGTCGCGCCACGCGCGCCGCCGTGGTCGGCATCATTGCCGCGCTCGATATCCCGATTATCCACTTCAGCGTCATCTGGTGGCGCGGCCTGCACCAAACGCCGACCTTCGGCGATCCGTCGAAGCTGTTGAACCCGAGCGCCCCGGGGCTCTTCGTGATCGCGCTGATGGGAATGCTTGCCGCATTCACCGTCGTGTGGTGCTACCTGATGATCCGCCGCTACCAGCTGGCGCGCATCGAGTGGCAGATCGAGGAGCATGGTCGGCTGGGCAGGATCAGCGCGGCCCGCCGCGCCGCTGCAATGAATGCCGCGGCACAGGAGACCTCGGCATGACCGACGTGGCATTCGTGGTTGCCGGCTACGCGGTGATCCTCGGCGGCGCGGCGCTGTACGCCATCGCCCTGGGGCGCCGCCTGCGCGCCGCGCGCGCGACCTCGATGAAGATCCGTCGTGACGCCGAGGCTGCCGGGCCGCCCGATCGGACCGCGTGACCCTGGCGCGCCCGGTCCTCCCGCCCGTCCCACTGCAGCGGAGCCGCTGGGGGATCCTGGTCGGCCTGGTGGCGGTGGCCGCGGTGGTCGGCTACCTGGCCTTCAGCGGGATCGGCAATGCGCTGGTCTACTACCTCACCCCCAGCGAGCTGCTTGCGCGCGGCCCGGCCGAGATCGGGAAGACGGAACGGCTCGGCGGCCTGGTCAAGGCGGGCAGCATCAATGGGCCGGCCACCGACCTGACCTTCGTGCTGACCGACGGCACCCACGAGATCACCGTGCACAGCACCGTCGCCCCAACCCGCTCGTTCCGGGAGGGGATCGGCGCGGTGGTGGAGGGTGAGCTGGCCGCCAACGGCGTCTTCGAGGCCAGCCAGGTGATCGTCAAGCACGACGAAAACTACGTGGCGCCCACCAGCGGCGCCGTCCCGTCGCACGTTCCTCCTGGCACATGATCCCAACCCTGGGGCACCTGGCCGTGGTGATCGGCCTCCTCGCGACCCTGTATGCCGCCGGCGCCTTCATCGTTGCCGGCCGGCGCGGCGATCGAGCCGTCCTCGCCTCCGCGCGGCGCGCGATGCTGGCCGCCTTCGTGCTTGCCGCACTCGCATCGGCGGCGATGGTCGTCTCGCTGGTGACGCACGACTTCAGTGTCAGCTACGTGGCCCGCAACAACGCCACCACCACGCCGCTCTTCTATTCGATCATCTCGCTGTGGGCCGCCCTCGAGGGGTCGATCCTGTTCTGGACGCTGCTGGCCACCGGCTGGGCCGCGCTGGTCCTGCAGCGGTACCGTGACCGGCTGCCGCTGCTGATGCCCTGGGTGGGCGCCACCCTGGCGCTGGGGGCCGCCTTCTTCTTCGCCGTGATGACGTGGCCGGGCGACCCGTTTCTGCGGCTGACCCCGGTGGCGTCGGAGGGGAACGGGCCCAACGCCCTGCTCCAGAACCACCCGTTCATGGGGCTCCACCCTCCGCTGCTGTACCTGGGCTACACCGGCCTCGCGATCCCGTTTGCGTTCGGGGTGGCGGCGCTCATCGCACGGCGCACCGACGAGGAGTGGCTGGCGGTCGTGCGCCGCTGGACGCTGGTGCCGTGGATCTTCCTCACCGCGGGGATCGTGGCCGGCGCCTGGTGGAGCTACGAAGTGCTCGGCTGGGGCGGCTACTGGGCCTGGGACCCGGTCGAAAATGCGGCTCTCCTGCCGTGGCTGACTGCGACCGCCTTCATTCACTCCAGCATGGTCGCCGAGCGGCGCGGCACGCTGCGCACCTGGACCCACGCCCTGGTGATCGCCACCTTCGTGCTGACCCTGGTGGGCACCTTCCTGACACGCTCCGGGGTGATCTTCAGCGTGCACTCGTTCACGGCGTCCGCGATCGGGCCATGGTTCGCGGCCGCGATCCTGCTGACCCTGGTCGGCGCGCTGGGGCTCCTCGTCTGGCGTCTCCCCGAGCTGCGCGATACGCGCCTGCCCGGCGCGGTGGTCAGCCGCGAGACGGCCTTCCTCGCCAACAACCTGCTCTTCCTGACGATCACCTTCGCCGTCCTCTTCGGCACCCTCTACCCGCTGATCGTGGAGGCGACCAGCGGGGCGCGGGCCAGCGTGGGTACGCCATGGTTCAACCGGGTCAACGCGCCGCTCTTCATCGCGCTGCTCTTCCTGACCGGGGTCGGTCCTGCGCTCCCCTGGGGCGGTGCCAGCTGGACCACCATCCGCGAGCGCTTTGCCCTGCCGATCATTGCCGGAGTGGGGGCCTCGGTGGCTGCGCTGGCAGCTGGCATACGCGACCCTGCCCCGATCGGCACGCTGGGGTTGGCGGCATTCGTATTGGTGGTAATGGGCGAGGAGGTCGTGCGTGGCGCCCGGGTGCGGGGTCGTTCGCGCAGCGAGGCCGGGCCGCTGGCGGCCTGGCGCCTGGCGACCCGCAATCGGCGCCGATACGGCGGCTACCTGGTGCATGCGGGGATCTGCGTGATGGCCGTTGCGATTGCCATCTCGGCGACGCTCGGGAAAGACGCCACCGCGGCGCTCGTGCCGGGCGGGCAGGTCAGCCTGGCCGGCTACACCGTGACCTACAACCAGCTCGTCACCGAGCAACTCGCGTCCGATGCCCGGGTGGTCGAGACGCGAGCCGAGCTGACGGTGGCCGGGCGCCAGAGCGGCCGGCTGGCCACCG
>JAYUGK010000244.1:0-4129 GCA_043738415.1 Chloroflexota bacterium
GTCTCCTCACGGGCCCGGCCACCCAGGATTCCGTTGGGACGGAAGAGCAGCATCAGGATCAGGAACAGGAAGACGAACGCGTCGCGGTAGCTGGCCAGCCCGCTCGGGAGCAGCATCGCCAGCAGGTCGTGGACGCCGGGCGACACCGAGCCGGGCGGCAGGATATCGGCGATCCCAGACAGGGCGGTCGGGATGATCTCCAGAAATGCAAGGGCGTACGCACCGATCACGGCCCCGGAGATGCTCCCGAAGCCGCCGATGACCGCGGCGACGAACGCCTTGAGCACCGGCGAGAAGCCGAGGTACGGATTGATCTGGCCGGCCTGTGACGCGTACAGGAAGCCGGCCATCGCGGCCAGGGCGGCAGCGATCGCGAAGGCGCTGGCGACCACCCGGTTGACGCGGATCCCCATCAGCTGTGCTGCGCCGAGGTCCTCAGCGGCGGCATGCATCGACAACCCGAGCCGAGTCCGCGTCACAAAGACCGTCAGCAGGCTCAGCAGCACGACACCGCTCACGAAGCTCGCCAGGTTGACCTTCGAGATGGTGAGTGCCCCCAGGGAGACCACGCCATTCAGCAGATCGGGCGCCGGGAAGGCGATCTGCGTCGGCTGCTTGGCCAGGCGGCTGATGAGCAGCGTCCCGTTCTGCAGCATCTGGCCGACCGCGAACGAGGTCAGCAGCATCGCGACGTCTGGAGCACCCCGAATCGGCCGATAGGCGATGCGTTCCATCAGGAGCCCAATCACTACCGTCCCGACCAGCATGGTGACGACGGCGGCCGGCAACGGCAGGCCGGCGAACAGCGCGAATGCCGCGACATAGGCGGCCACCATCATCAGGTCGCCGTGCGCAAAGTTGATCAGACGCAGAATGCTGAAGATCAGGGCGAGCCCGACCGCCATGAGGGCGTAGAGACTCCCCGCGCTCAGCGCATTGATGACCTGCTGCAGGGCGTAGTTGGCCATCGATCAGTGCCCCAGGTATGACCGCTCGACCTGGGGATCGGCCCGCACCGAGGTGGCAGGACCCTCCAGGCTGATGTGCCCCGCTTCCATGACGTAGGCCCGGTCGGCCACGTCAAGGGCGTGATGAACGTTCTGCTCTACCAGCAGCATGGTGAGGCCATCCCGCTTCAGGTCCTCGATGACTCTGAAGATGTGCTCGACCATCAGCGGCGCGAGACCAAGCGAGGGTTCGTCGAGGAGCAGGAGCCTGGGCCTGCCCATCAGGGCCCGGGCAATCGCCAGCATCTGCTGTTCACCGCCAGAGAGAGTCCCGCCGGCCTGGCTCATCCGCTCGCGCAGGCGCGGGAAGATCTCGGAGACGCGCTCGATGTCCTCGCGGGACTCGGTCGGCGAACGTTGGATTCCGCCCAGGATGAGATTCTCCCGCACCGTCAGGCGACCGAAGATGCGCCGGCCCTCCGGGCACTGCGAGATGCCAAGCTCCACGATCCGGTCGGTGGATTCCCGCCCGATCTCCGTGCCTTCGTAACGAATCGATCCCTGGCGCGACCTCATCAGGCCCGAGATGGTCTTGAGAGTGGTCGACTTCCCGGCTCCGTTCGACCCGATCAGTGCCACGAGCTCGCCGCGCTCGACACGCAGGGAGATTCCATCGAGGGCACGGATGTTGCCGTAGAAGACCTGCAGCTGGTCGACCTCAAGCATGCCTGGCCTGCCCAAGGTAGGCGGCGACCACTTCGGGGTCAACGCGAACGGCGGTCGGGTCACCGTCGGCGATCAGCACCCCGTAGTTCAGGACCTGGATTCGATCGCACAGGTTCATGACCAGCGGAATGTCGTGGGCGACCAGGACGATGGTGATGCCGAAGTCATCGCGAAGTCGCCGGATCAGGGCTAGCAGACCCGCGGTCTCGGACTGGTTCATGCCGGCACTCGGCTCGTCGAGAAGCAGTGCCTTTGGGTTGACGGCAACCGCTCGCGCGATTTCCAGCCTCCGCTGCCCCCCGTACGGCAGGCTTCCGGCCTCCCGGTCAGCCCGATCCAGCAGCCCCACCAGGTCGAGCAGCTCAGCAGACCGAGCCTCGATCTCCGCCTCGCCTCGTCGGAACGCGCGGGAGTTGACAAGCGTGGCGGCCATGGAGGCGGGCCGATGACCCTGGACGGCGACCTTGACGTTGTCGATGACCGACATGTCATCGAACAGGCGGATGTTCTGGAAGGTTCGTGCTATCCCGAGACGAGAAACCGCGTGCGGCGGCAGCCCGGCGATCTCGGTCCCCAGGACCCGGATCGAGCCCGACGACGGCGGGACCATGCCAGACAGCAGATTGAACAGGGTGGTCTTGCCGGCCCCGTTGGGACCGATGATGCCGTGGATCGCCCGCGGCGCAATGCGCACCGAGTAATCGGCAAGCGCGACCAGCCCGCGGTAGTGCTTCGAGACGCCGCTCGCCTCGAGGACCGGCGCGCCATTCATGGGCGGGGGCGACACAGGGGGACTGACCACGGCCCTCTCCACGAGCTGGGTTCCGAGGAGACGAAGGTGCGGCGCGGAGCTGCCGCCGACTATAGCGCCCGGAGCGGCGCACACAAGACGTGCACCGGATGGAGGCTAGGTCGTCCGGAACTCGCTCACCCGCCGCAGGTTGACGATCACCACATCGGCTGTCCGCTCCGCTTCGCCGTCACGCGCGAAGCTCGCCTCGGTCAAGGGCAGGAAGCGGCGGGTGGCTCGCATGACGGGATCGTCCTGCTCTCCGGGCCGGAGGTGCGCGATCCCGGCTACATGAAGGTCATCGAGGCGGATCGCGACCCGATGGAGCGTTCGGGTGAGTCGCAGCTCGGGCGAGCTGACGTGCGGCGGCGGCACGACCAGCAGCGTCTCGTCGGGGTAGATCTCAGTCCAATCGGCCTGCTCTGCGCCACCCGGCAGGAAGAGGAAGGCGTCGCCCGCCTGGAGGATGTCGGTCATACGCCGATCGCCGGCCCGGACCCAGCCCGCCAGGTCCTCCTTCTCCAGGATGATCCGGATCGGCTCAAGGTCTTCGGGTAACGTCGACACCTGGTTGCTCCCCGTGCTGACGACGACTGTACGCCGAGCGGCCGCGCACCGCACCGGCCTGCCGGTGTAAGAGGGCCGTGTGGGATTCGAACCCACGACACGAGGATTAAAAGTCCCCTGCTCTAACCCCTGAGCTAACGGCCCGCGACTCTGAGCGGGGATTCTGCGCCGCCCGGCGTCTTCCCTCAAGCGACTCGCTGAATTCGGACCCTTCGGCACTGTAGGCTGACGGTGACCTCATGCTAGATTCAGCCCGCGCCGGCTGGCGCGACCAACTCCGAAGGGGCTAGACCGATGCGCGCGATCCTGCTCTGGATGGCTCGGAACCGATTCTTGAAGGCCCGGTTGCCGCGCATCTGGTTCATCCGTCGCGCCGTTCGCAAGTTCATGCCCGGCGATACCGTGGAGGCCGCCCTGGAGGCGGCCGAGATCCTCCGCCCGCCCCGCATCGGTGTCCTGTTCACGCGCCTCGGCGAAAACCTGACCGAGATGGCCGAGGCGCAAGCAATCGCTGACCACTACCACGACCTGCTCGACAAGATCCGCGCACGCGGGCTGGATGCCGAGGTGAGCGTCAAGCCGACACAGCTCGGCCTCGACCTCGACCCCGAAGCGACGCTGCAGCACCTGGCTGGACTGGCGACCCACGCTGCCGAGGGAAACGGCTCCCTCTGGATTGACATGGAGGGGAGTGCGTATGTCGAACCGACCATCGATCTCTATCGGCGCCTGAAGGAGACCCACCCCAACGTCGCGATCTGCCTGCAGGCCTATCTCCGTCGCACGCCGGCCGACATCCACGCATTGCTGCCGCTCAAGCCCGCCATCCGCCTGGTCAAGGGCGCCTACGACGAGCCGGCCAGCTCCGCCTTTCGTCGCAAGGCGGAGGTGAATGCCGCCTACCAGTCGCTCTCGGTCCTGATGCTGCCCTATGCCGGGCGCGGCGAGCTGCGGATGGCGCTCGGCACCCACGACACCGAGTTGATCGGGCAGATTGCCGAATACGCGCGCGGCGCAGGGATCCCGATCACCGCCTTCGAAGTTCAGATGCTGTACGGGATCCGCCAGGATCAGCAACTGCGCCTGGCCGGCGAGGGTT